>NZ_VCIW01000019.1 GCF_005765165.1 Paenibacillus antri
GCATGTATTAGGCACGCCGCCAGCGTTCGTCCTGAGCCAGGATCAAACTCTCCAAAAAGGGTAGTTCAAACTGCGCTCATTACAAGCTAGCTTTAAAACATTTGCTATGAGCCGAAGCTCATAGCGCGTATGCGCTCGTTGTTCAGTTTTCAAGGAACAAGCTGTCGGCTCAAGGCCGGACTATTAATTTACCACAACCGAAACCGTCATTGCAACCGGTAATGTCTTCCATCGCCGTTTGCCGCTTTGCATTTCGGCGCCATCGTTCTCACGACGACAAGCAATAATATATCACAGCCCAATTCTCGAAGTCAACACCCTTTTTATTTCAAACGACGACCAAAAATTTCAACCCGATCAGCGCCGCCAACCCCGGCACCCCGAGCGCGGCGACCGTCGTTATCGTCACCATGTTGATCGGCAGATGGAAATGCGTATATGGCTCGGCGAGCCCAAGGAAATATAGCAAAATGCCGGCGATCGCGATGTTCAGCGCGACGACGCCGAGCCAACGAAAGCCGATGCGTCGACGCAGCGTTACGAACGCGAGACCTAGGATCGATCCGACGAACACCCATAACCAAATCGAAGTCAGCATGTCCTCTTCACCCCTCCAATGTGCGTCCGCTTTCCCGAGCGCGGGTCGTATTCGTCGATTGCGCGTATACGCCGAACCCGGACGCCTTCATCGCTTTCGCCTGCTTCAGCAGCATGCCGTACCGCTTCTCCGCCGTCTCGAGCGCGAAGATCGCGTAATCGACTTCGTCGTCCCCGAGAACATGGTCGAGTCGATGCTGCGCGCACGCCCATTCGCGATGCGCGATTCGAAGCTCCCGCAACAGCTCTTCATGTTCGTTGCCCGCGGGCGCGAACGCGGCGGGCTTTGCCTTTTTCGCAGGCATCATCCGTGTTCCCAGGCTTCTGACTTGCTCCGTCCATCGCTTCCACTTCGCTTGCATGTCCCGTCCCCCGATATCTCGCAGATACCCGAACCTAACCGGGCTCTATATAGATATAAGTACGAGCTCCTCGAAATAGAACAGCAACCTGTCCCACCAACCTAGTCCCAATCCCGCCGGCGAACAAGAAAAGACCCGAGGCGCGTTCGCCCCGGGCCGTCCGCGATCCGACCGTACCCGGCCCGACGCGTATCCCAAAAACTTAACTTAACTCTCTTCTTCCTTCCAGCGCCTTCGACAACGTGACTTCGTCCGCGTACTCCAGGTCCCCGCCGACCGGCAAACCGTGCGCGATGCGCGTCACCTTGATTTGGAACGGCTTCACGAGCCGGGACAAGTACATCGCAGTCGCTTCCCCCTCGATGTTCGGGTTCGTGGCGAGGATCAGCTCCTGTACCTCGTCGTCGGCCAATCGCCGAAGCAGCTCCGCCACCCGGATATCGTCCGGCCCGATGCCCTCCATCGGAGAGATCGCGCCTTGCAGCACGTGGTACATGCCGTGATATTCCTTCGTCCGCTCCATCGCGACCAAATCCCGCGCTTCCTGCACGACGCAGATGACCGAACGGTCCCGCTGCTTATCGGAGCAGACGCGGCACGGATCCGTATCCGTAATATTGCAGCACACGGAGCAGTACAACAGATTCCGCTTCACGTTCACCAACGCCTTGGCGAAGTTCATGACGTCCTCTTCCTTCATTCGAAGCACGTAGAACGCCAAGCGAGCCGCGGTCTTCGGTCCGACGCCGGGCAGTCTGCTGAAGGAATCAATCAATTTCGCTATCGGTTCCGGGTAGAACAAAAAGAACGTCTCCTTAGAACAATCCCGGGATGTTCATGCCGCCCGTGAATTTGCCCATGTCTTGGTTCGCCAGCTCTTCGGCTTTCGTCAGCGCGTCGTTCACGGCCGTCAGCACGAGGTCCTGCAGCATCTCCACGTCTTCCGGATCGACCGCCTCCGGCTTGATCGTAACGGACAAGACGCTCTTCTGCCCATTGACGACGACCGATACGACGCCGCCGCCGGCCGTGCCTTCGACCGTCTTGGTCGCGAGTTCCTCCTGCGCCTTCAACATCTGCTCCTGCATCTTCTTCACTTGCTTCAACATCTGATTCATATTGCCGCCGCCGCCCATGCCGCCGCGATTTCCGCCCCGCATCATCCGTAACAGCACCTCACACGTAAGAATGGAATTGATTTTTCCTGAAAATGATCCTACTCTTTCACCACGACGAGGTTTTCGCCGAAGACGTCGATCGCCTCGTTAATCCAGTCTTCCTTGTACTTCTTCCCGTCGGCCGGTTCCGACCCGCCGTCGTCCGGCGTCAGCTCCAACACTTCCGCGGCGGCGGTCGTGCCGGCCGCCGTCTCCTCCGCCGCCTTCCAGTCCTTCAGCAGCATCGTCGCCAATCGAACCGGCCGCCCGAACACCTCGGCCATCGCGCTCTCGATCAGTTCCTTGTTCGCCGGCTTCTCGGTCGTGTCCCGATGGAACGTGTTCTTGAACGCCACCAAGACGACGTCTTCCGTCGCCGACACCGGTTCGCCGTCCACGAGCCAAGCGTGAACCGTGATCTTCCGCTCCTTGACCCGCTGCAGCACGTTCTGCCAATCCCGCATCGCGAGCCGATACGGCTCGGAATCGCGAGAAGCCAGGAACGGCTGCAACGCCGCGGGCGTCTTCATCGGCTTCGGCGGCGGCGGCGGCGCTTTCGCGGGCGCGGCTGACGCGGTCGCGCCGCCGGCGCTCTCCGCCGGCGCGGCCGGACGCGACTCGAGACGCTCGACCCGCGCCGCGAGCCGCCGCAGCTCCGCCGATAAGCCGCTCACGTCGGCGCCGCTAGAGGCGGCCGCGGCCACGCCGCTTCCGGCGGACGCCGCCGAAGTCGCAGCCGCCGCGGCGGCATCGCCCGGCCCCGGCACGCACAGCTTCAGCAGCGCGACCTCCAGCATCGTCTGCGGCATCGCGGCGTATTTCATCTCGCCGAGATATCCGTTCACGATGTCGATCATCTGGAAGAGACGATCGTTCGCGAACGCGCCCGCCACGGCGGAGAGCCGATCCCGTTCAGCGGGCGCCAGCCGGTCTGTCACTGCATTGGAGCCCGGCACGAGCTTGACCAGCAGCAGATCGCGCAAGAACGACAAGAAACCCTCCAGACACTTGTCCGCGCTCTTCCCGTCTCGCATCAGCTTGTCGACGAAGTCGAGCACGAAGCCGACATCCTGCTTCAGCACCGCTTCGGCCAAGGCGCCGTATTGCTCGCCGGCGACGCCGCCGGTCATCGCGAGCACGCCGTCCGCCGTCACGCGTCCGCCTGCGTACGACGTCGCCTGATCGAGCAGACTAAGCGCATCGCGCATGCCGCCGTCCGATAGACGCGCGATCAACGCCAGCGCTTCTTCGTCGGCGTCGATCGACTCGGCCTCGCAGATGCGGCGCATCCGCGCCGCCTGCTCGACCGGCGTAATCCGCCGGAAGTCGAACCGCTGGCAGCGCGAATGAATCGTCGCCGGCACCTTATGCGGTTCGGTCGTCGCCAGAATGAACAGAACATGCTCCGGAGGCTCCTCCAACGTCTTCAGCAGCGCATTGAACGCCTCCGTCGTGAGCATGTGCACCTCGTCGATGATGTACACCTTGTATCGCACTTCGGTCGGCGCGTATTTCACCTTGTCCCGAATGTCGCGAATTTCCTCGACGCCCCGGTTCGACGCGGCGTCGAATTCGCTGACGTCGATGCAAGCGCCCGACGTAATCCGCCGGCATGCGTCGCATTCGTTGCAAGGCTCCGCCGACGGGCCGCGTTCGCAGTTGACGGCCTTCGCCAAAATCTTCGCCGTACTCGTCTTGCCGGTGCCTCGCGGCCCGTTGAACAAGTAAGCGTGCGACAGCCGGCCTTCGCGGATCGAATTCTGAAGCGTCTGCGTAATATGCTGTTGTCCGATAACGTCCTCGAACGTCTGTGACCGCCATGCGCGGTACAACGCCATGCGCGCCATACGCTTCCCCTCTGACTTCCTCGGTCGCTCCCGCCGCTTCGGCAGTGCTCCTCATGATCCTTCTTATTATACCAGTTCGACGAAGAACGTAACAGGTCGGGAAAGACGAGACCTCCTTACGGCTTCGCGTAAGGGATCGATACGACGAAGATCGTGCCGTAGCCCTTCGAAGATACGCGAAGCGTCCCGCCCATATCGTGCACGATGCGTTGGCACACCGCCAGCCCGAGGCCGGTGCCTTCTTCTTTCGTCGTGAAGAACGGATCGAAAATTTTATCGATCAAGAACGGCGGGATGCCGGGCCCCGTATCCTGGACGTACACGTTTAACCGCTGCTGGATTCGGTCCGTCTTCTCCGTGATCGTCAGCGTGCCGCCTTCGGCGGCCATCGCCTCGATCCCGTTCTTGCTCAAATTAATGAACACTTGCTTCAGCAATTCCCGGTCCGCCACGATCGGCGGCGGATCGAGCTCCGCCCGGTACTCGACCGTCACGCCGTGGAGGATCGCTTCGTTATTGATGATCGGCAGAATTTCGCGAATAACGGCCGCCGCGTCGATCACCGAGAACGTCGTGTCCTTCGGCTTGCTCAGCAGCAAGAACTCGCTGACCAGATCGTTGATGCGATCGATCTCGCTGAGCATCAGCTCCGCGTAGCCGAATTCCTTGGTCATGCCGCGCTCCCCGAGCGACTTCTTCAAGACTTGAAGGAAACCCTTGATCGACGTCAGCGGATTCCGAATTTCATGCGCCGTGCCCGCCGCGATCTGACCGATCATGGCCAACCGATCGCTGCGCTGCACTTGTTGCTCGAGCGAGCGTAAGTTCGAGACGTCTTTGAAAATGACGTAAGCGCCCGCGACCCGCCCCTCGGCATCCTTCAACAAGCTCGTGTCCATGATCAGCTCGAAGCGTTCGCGATCGTTCGTCCAGGAGACGGCGTGATTTTTCACGACCATGCCGTCGAGCAGCGTCCGCTGCACGAGACGATGCTGCACCGGCACGCCCTCGAACACGTCGTCCATCGACCGGCCGATCGCCGCCTCGCGGCTCACGCCGAGAATGCGGCAGGCGGTATCGCTGATCTCGACCAGCTCGAATTCCGGATTGATCAACAACACGCCTAAGTTGACGTCCTTCATGAAGGCGCCGGCGAACCGTTGCAGCATATTCAGCCGGGCATCCCCGTTCAATCGATGCAGCGACAAGACGTAGCGAACACGCTCCGCACCTTCGACCCGGAACACGCTGTACTCGGTGGTCAGCGCGGCAACGCCGGGCGCGCGCAGCGCGAGCGTCGGGCGCGACGACCCGATCGCCCCCTCCAGCACCTCCTCGAACGAAGAAGCGTCTACGGTAAGCTCCGCGAACGGCCGGCCGACCAATTCCTCGGGGCGCAGGCCGAGCGCCGACGCCACGTCCGATTGCGCATAACAGATGCGGCCGTCGCCGTCGAGGACCAAAAACAATCCATCGAAGATGTTCGTTAATTCATCCTTCCGATTCGTCGTATGTACCGTCCACCAATGAGGTTCTAGCATGCCGCACACCGCCTTCCCAGTTGCCGGATATGGATATGTTTCGCTTCGGGCGGCGCCATTTCCTTCCAAGCCTAAGAAAAAACGCCCCGTCCGGCGGCGGGTTCCCGCAACCGGACGAGGCGTATGCTTTGTGAACGAAAGAAGAGGCCGGGAACCCCGGCACATGAGACATCCTACTTACGGCTGCTTCCTTCCGGACCTGACCGGGTTCGTAGGCACCCATTGCCAGGGCCCCGACCGAACTTAAGTATACTCCATCTCGATAGGAAATAGCAAGACGAGTCCAACCATTCCCATACCCATGTCACTCGAATCGGATATGGTAGTCGTACCGCGGCACATTGCCCTTCAGCAGCAAGTAAGCGTCCGACCGAATCGCGGCGGCATCCGCCGGCGTCAGGTTATCCATGCGGATCGTCACCGTCACGTCCGTGCCGCTCATGAGAATCGACGATCGCTTGTCGAGATCCATTTCTCGCAGCGCCTGCCGCATCAACTGGCGATCCTTCGTGTAGTTATGATGGGACGGGTTCGTCCGAAAATTCGGATTCGAATTGCTCATCCCGAGATATCCGTCTTCCGCGTATTGATTCGCGTCCATATGGTTCGGCTCGCTCCCGCAGCCGCCGACGAGCAGCAGCGCGGACAGCAATAACATCGTTAGGGGGATGCTCCGATTCGTTCCCCGATCGCTCTTCATAAGAAAAAGGCACCTCCTGCCGTTATCGTACCCGGCCGAGGCGCCCCTGTATGCTTGGTAATGATTAGATGCCGTATTTCTTCTTGAACTTGTCGACGCGGCCGCCGACATCCAAGAACTTCTGCTTACCAGTGAAGAACGGGTGGCAGTTGGAGCAAATTTCGACGCGAAGGTTCGGCTTCACCGAGCCCGTCTCGAACGAGTTGCCGCAAGCGCACGTTACCGTCGTCACATTATATTTCGGTTGGATCGCAGTTTTCATGTGGGAGTCCCCTCTTTCCGCCCTGAATCTGTGGTCGATCCAGAGTAAAATTCATAGCAGATGTGATTATATCACGCGCCCGCACCGTTTGCAACAAGACAAAATTCCCCTTGTCAAGTCCGAAGCGGAACGTGCGTGTACGAGCCGATCTTCACGTCGGGCAGCTCGGCTTCCAAAATTTCGATCGCTTGCTTCATGCCGAGCAGCTCGCCTTGCGGCTTCGGAATGATCGCGAGGTAGCTCTCCGGGTCGATGTTCAGATTGCGCAGCTGAATCAGCTTCAGCTTCGTCCGGCGCGCGAATTCGATCATCGCTTCGAGCTCTTCTTCGCGGTCGGTCACGCCCGGGAAGATCAAGTAATTGATCGACGTGTAGACGCCCTTGCTCTCCGCGTAGACGAGCGACTTCTCGACGTTCTTCAGCGTATACCCGCGCGGCTTATAGTATGCGTTGTAATGCTCGTCCAACGCGCTGATCGTGCTTACGCGCATCAGATCGAGCCCCGCGTCCACGATGCCGCGAATATGGTCGCTGAGTCCCGCGTTCGTGTTGATGTTGATGTAGCCGAGGCTCGTCTTCGCCCGGACGCGCTTGATCGCCTCGATGATCGTCGGCGCCTGCGTGGCGGGTTCGCCCTCGCAGCCTTGGCCGAAGGAGATGATGCTCTCCGGCGTTCGCAGATGCTCGAGCATGATCTCGACGACCTCGTCCACGGTCGGCTTGAACTTCAGGCGCGTCTGCGGCGCCGGGAAGCCGCTGTCGTCCGGCTGCTCCGAGATGCAGCCGAAGCAGCCCGCGTTGCAGGAGAACGAGACCGGTACGGCCCCCTCCCACCGCTGCAGGAACGTGTTCGACGCCGTCAGGCATTCGTATCCGAGCGCGCAGTGGGACAAGTGCTGGAACAAGCGATTGTCCGGATACGCTTCGGTCAGCCGCTTGACGCCCGCTTCCAACAGATCCACGTCGCAGTTCTTCGGATTCCACCGCTCCGGATCGTCCGATTGCCGCGCGGCGACGTAGAACGCGCCGTCCTTCCAGACGACGGCCGAATAGCCGAACAACGGCAGCGGCTCCGCGCCCGGCCGCTTCACGTACCCGGGCAACAGAAGCCGGGTAAACCCTTGCGGGAGCAAGGCGCCGACCGCGAAGACGTCGCCCTCGTCCAGCCGCACCATCTCCCCCGTTTCCGCGTCCGCGGCGACGGGGCGCGTTCCGGGCAGCGACACGAGCGTCGCTCCTTCGGGGAGGGGAATCAGCTCCTCCTCCAGAATGTCGGTGATCGCGTCTCCGCCGCGACCGAGCGCGACGTAATCGGGGTGATCGTATACGTTGCCATCCGCATCCGCATAAACCAATTGCATGGAACTTTCACCTTCTTCGTATCTTGCGAGATGTCGTTACGTCCTAGGCTGCGTGCTTACGGCCGAGCTCGTCTTGCGCACTCCGGTCGAGCGGGCTCCGGAGGACGAAGCGGACGTGCCGCCGGACGTGCCGGTCGTTCCGCCCGCGGAGGAGCCTCGCTTCGTCTCGATCGTCTTCAAGAACTCTTCGTTCGTCTTCGTATCCGCCAGCTTCTTCAGCAGCGCCTCGGTATATTCGTGGGAATCCTGCATCGACTTGCGGATCGCCCATACCTTCTCGAGCTCTTCCTTCGTCAGCAGCACTTCCTCGCGGCGCGTTCCCGAACGGCGAATGTCGATCGCCGGGAACACGCGGCGTTCGGCGAGCTTGCGGTCCAGATGCAGCTCCATGTTGCCCGTTCCCTTGAATTCCTCGTAGATGACGTCGTCCATCCGGGACCCCGTCTCCACGAGCGCCGTCGCGAGAATCGTCAAGCTGCCGCCTTCCTCCACGTTGCGCGCCGCGCCGAAGAATCGCTTCGGCCGATGGAACGCGGCCGGATCGACGCCGCCGGAGAGCGTGCGCCCGGACGGCGGAATGACGAGGTTGTACGCTCGCGCGAGACGCGTGATGCTGTCGAGCAGAATGACGACGTCCTTCTTATGCTCGACCAGACGCAGCGCCCGCTCGAGCACGAGCTCCGCGACTTTGATATGATTTTCCGGCACTTCGTCGAACGTCGAGGATACGACCTCCGCGTCGACGGAGCGCTGCATGTCGGTCACTTCCTCCGGACGCTCGTCGATCAGCAGAATGAACAGCTTGATGTCCGGGTAGTTCTTCGAGATGCTGTTGGCGATTTTCTTCAGCAGCAGCGTCTTGCCGGCTTTCGGCGGAGCGACGATCAAGCCCCGTTGACCGAGACCGACCGGCGTGAACAAATCCATCAAGCGGGTGGAAATTTCGTTAGGGGCGGTTTCTAAGACGATTTTCTCCTGCGGATACAATGGGGTAAGCGCGGGGAAATGCAATCGTTCGGACGCCGTCTCCGGGTCTTCTCCGTTGACCGCCGTCACGTGCAGCAAGCCGAAGTAGCGTTCGCTTTCTTTGGGAGGCCGGCATTTGCCGGAAACCAAGTCGCCCGATCGCAGGTCGAACTTGCGAATTTGCGAAGCCGAGATGTAAATATCCTCCGAGCTCGGCAAGTAATTGATCGGCCTGAGGAACCCGAAGCCCTCCGGCAAAATTTCCAGTACGCCTTGCATAAACATAAGTCCGGATTTTTCCGCTTGCGCCCTAAGGATCGAGAAGACCAATTCCTTCTTCTTCATCTGTCCGTAATAGGGAATCTGATACGATTTCGCAAGCTTGTACAGCTCCGTCAACTTCAGCGCTTCTAAGTCGGCTAAAGTGAGATCCATATCGTATGACCACCACATTTCTTATAAAAATAGCGTTCGTTCGAAACCTATCGTTCCAGTTATAGACGAGAACGCGCGGTTCTATTCGCGCTCCAGCCACACTTCCGCGCCGAGGCGCGACAAGTTGTCCGTCAGCAGGTCGTACCCGCGTCGAATGTATTCGTACCCGGTAATTTCCGTCACGCCGCCGTTCGGGACCATCAAGCCCGCGACGAACAACGACGCGCCGGCCCGAAGGTCGGTCGCCCGCACCTTGGCGCCGTTCAGCGCGCTCTTCTGAATGATGGCCGACCGGCCTTCGACGCGAATGTTCGCGCCCATGCGCTGCAGCTCCGGCACATGCTTGAATCGACTGCTATAGACGTAGTCCGTCAAGATGCTGACGCCGTTGCCGCGGGTGAGCAGGCTCGTCATCGGCGACTGCAGGTCCGTCGCGAAGCCGGGATACACGAGCGCCTTCACGTCGATGTGCGCATATTCCGGCTGCCCGACGACGCGGATCGCTTCGTCCATCTCGTAGACGTGAGCGCCCATCTCTTGCAGCTTCGCCGTGAGCGCCTCCATATGCTTCGGAATGACGTTATCGACCAGTACGTCGCCGGACGTCGCCGCCGCGGCGATCATGTACGTGCCGGCCTGGATCCGGTCCGGGATGATCGAGTGCCGGCAGCCGTGCATCTCCTTCACGCCTTGGATGCGGATCGTCTCCGTGCCCGCGCCTTTGATTTTCGCCCCCATGGAGCTCAACAACGTTGCTACATCTATGATTTCAGGCTCTTTTGCCGCGTTTTCGATAATCGTGACTCCGCTCGCGCGAGCGGAAGCTAGCATAATATTGATCGTTGCGCCGACGCTGGCGACGTCGAGGTAAATTTTCGCGCCTTGCAAGGATTTGGAGGTGATGTGAATGGAGCCGTGTTCGTTCTCGACGGTGGCGCCGAGCGCTTCGAACCCTTTGATATGTTGGTCGATCGGGCGAGGCTCGAAGTTGCAGCCGCCCGGCATGCCGATCAGCGCTTCGCCGAATCGGCCTAACAGTGCGCCCATTAAGTAATAGGAAGCCCGAAGCTTCTTCACGTTCCCGTTCGGGAGCGGCTTCGAGCGCAGCCCGCTCGGGTCGATCGTCATCTGGCCGTCCGCGTAGTGCACCCTTGCGCCCAGCTCCTCGAGCAATTCGGCGTAGATGGCGACGTCGCTAATATCGGGCAGATTGTCCAAGACGACGGTCGTCTCGGCGAGAAGCGCCGCGGGGATTAGAGCCACCGCGCTGTTCTTCGCGCCGCTTATCGTAACCGTTCCGCGCAGCGGTCGGCCGCCGGCGATCATGAGCTTATCCGTCATTCGTAACTGTTCCCCCTGCTCGAAATGAAAACCCCGCCTCTCCCACGGTCGGCAAGGTTTTCCGGTTAGAAAAAAAGAGACAGGGAAACCACTCGGCGCCGGAATGTCCGTCGAATGAATTTCCCCGCTTCGCCTGACGCTGTATTGTTGCCCTTACGCCTGGTTGCTGCTGCCGAACAATTGAATCTTCGATCTGACGACCTCGACCATCGCGTTCTTCGCCGGCGTGAGGTATTTGCGCGGATCGTATACTTTCGCGTCCTTATTCAGCACTTCGCGGATCGCTTCGGTGCATGCGACTTGGTTTTCCGTGTTGACGTTGATCTTGCCTACGCCGGCCGCGATCGACAAGCGAATCGCTTCGTCCGGTACGCCCGAACCGCCGTGAAGCACGACCGGAACCGGAATCGCCTTCGCCACTTCCTCGATGATGTCGTAGCGGATCTTGACTTCGCCTTTATACATGCCGTGCGCCGTGCCGACCGCGATCGCGACGCAATCGACGCCCGTCTCTTCGTAGAATCGAATCGCTTCTTCCGGCTTCGCCAGCGCGGCATCCGCTTCGTCGACGCTGATGTCGTCTTCGACGCCGCCGATCGTGCCGAGCTCGCCCTCGACGGACACGCCCATCGCGCGAGCCGCTTTCACGACTTCCTTCGTCAGGCGGATGTTGTCTTCGAACGAATGGTGAGAGCCGTCGAACATAACGGACGAGAAGCCCGCGCGAATACACTTCATCGCGACTTCGAACGTGCTGCCGTGGTCAAGGTGAAGCGCGATCGGCAGACCCGATTGCTTCGCCGCGGCTTCCGCGATCGCGACCGTGTACTCGATGCCCATGTATTTCAACGCGCCTTCGCTCACGCCGAAAATAAACGGGGATTTCTCCGCCATAGCGGCTTCCGTAATGGCTTTCGCAAACTCCAGGTTGTTCATGTTGAATTGGCCGACGGCGAACTTGTTAGCTTTCGCCTTCGGTAAGAACTCGTTCATAGAAACAAGCGGCACAAGTATAACCTCCCTAGTATGTATCTCCTATTCGAAGGCCGTGCCCGAACACGCACGCGATACTTGTCCGCCGGACGCGACCCGAAGCAAATTATAACACAATCGCGCCGCGAATGGTATTGACGGAAATCACTGCGAATTTTCTTACGACTCCACCGCCATGCGGGAATAGGACGATCCGCCGCGCAGCTGGTCGTTGACCGCCGAACGAAGCTCGTCGATATCGAACGGCTTCGTGAAGTGCATGAGCGCCCCCGATTCCGTCGCTTCCTTGATCATATCGAGCTCGCCGTACGCCGTCATCATGATGACCTTGATGCTCGCGTCGATCTTCTTGATATGCTTTAAAATTTCCAGCCCGTCCATGCCCGGAATCTTCATGTCCAACAGCACGAGGTCCGGCTTATCGTTCCTTACGATGTCCAAAGCGAGCTTTCCGTTGGATGCCTGATACGTCTTGTAACCTTCGCTGCTGAACACTTCGGTCAGCAGCACCCGGATGCCATTCTGATCGTCCACGATGAGCACTTTATTGTTATGCATGATGGCTTCTCCTCCCGTCGCCAAACCCTTGACAAAGGGCTGACGGTCCGACTGTTAAACAATATAGTTCGCGTCTCGCGCACGTATTCCTTCTCTTTTTTTCAAAAAAAACCATAGGAAAGCATACAATTTGCAGAGATGGAAAAAAGGTCGCCATCAAGCGACAAAATCCGCTAGAAGGCAACCTTTTTCTACATTTTATTTATTGTTGCAGGCGGAGCGCCGCGCTGACGAACTCGCGGAACAACGGCTGCGGACGGTTCGGTCTCGACGTGAATTCCGGATGGAATTGCACGGCGAGAAACCACGGATGATCCGGAAGCTCGACGATCTCGATGAGGCGGCCGTCCGGCGACGTGCCGGAGAATCGGAGACCCGCCGCTTCCATGCGGTCCCGGTACGCGTTGTTGAACTCGTACCGATGGCGGTGACGCTCGTATACGAGCTCGTCGTTGTAGCAGCGCGCCGCGAGCGACGATTCGTCGAGTTTGCACGGGTACAAGCCTAGCCGCATCGTGCCGCCGAGATTTTCGATATCCTTCTGCTCAGGAAGCAGGTCGATGACCGGGTACGGCGTCGCCGCGTGAATCTCCGAGGAGTTCGCGCCCCGAAGGCCGAGCACGTTGCGCGCGTATTCGATGACGGCTACTTGCATGCCGAGGCAGATGCCGAAGAACGGAATACGCTGCTCCCGCGCATAGCGGATCGCCGCGATCTTGCCTTCGATGCCGCGGTCGCCGAAGCCGCCCGGCACGAGAATGCCGTGCACGCCGTCGAGGAGCTCCGCTACGTTATGATCGTACACTTCCTCGGCGTTCACCCAGCGGATGTTCACTTCCGTGTTCGCGTCGATGCCCGCATGGCCGAGCGCCTCGACGATGCTCAGGTACGCGTCGTGCAGCGCGACGTATTTGCCGACGATGGCGATCTCCGTCCGGTGCGTGAGCGACTTCACGCGGCGCACGAGGTCCTGCCATTCGGTCATGTCGGCCGGAGGCACGTCCAATCCGAGATGACGCAGGACGATGTCGTCGAGGCGCTGCGCTTGCAGCATGAGCGGCACTTCGTAGAGCGTCTCGGCGTCGATGCACTCGACGACCGCGTCGGAATCGACGTCGCAGAACTGCGCGATCTTCCGCTTCATGTCGTCGGCGAGCGGATGCTCGGTCCGGCAGACGATGACCTGCGGCTGGATGCCGATGCTGCGCAGCTCCTTGACGCTGTGCTGCGTCGGCTTCGTCTTCACTTCGCCCGCCGCTTTCAGGTACGGAATCAACGTCACGTGTATGTACATGACGTTCTGGCGGCCGATGTCGTTCTTCATCTGGCGAATCGCCTCGAGGAACGGCAAGCTCTCGATGTCGCCGACGGTGCCGCCGATCTCCGTGATGACGACGTCCGGCTGCGTCTCCCGGCCGGCGCGGAGAATACGCTCCTTGATCTCGTTCGTGATATGAGGAATGACTTGGACGGTGCCGCCCAAATATTCGCCGCGCCGTTCTTTCGTAATGACGGAGGAATAAATCTTGCCCGTGGTGACGTTGTTGTTCTTGCTCAGGTTGATGTCGATAAAGCGCTCGTAGTGGCCGAGATCGAGGTCGGTCTCCGCGCCGTCGTCCGTCACGAACACTTCGCCGTGCTGGTACGGGCTCATCGTGCCCGGATCGACGTTAATGTACGGATCGAACTTCTGAATCGTGACCTTCAGTCCCCGGTTCTTCAACAGACGGCCGAGCGACGCTGCGGTAATGCCCTTCCCGAGAGACGATACGACACCTCCGGTTACGAAAATATACTTCGTCATGACGTGATTCCTCCTAAGACGCAACCTCTGTCGAGGCGAAATTTACGAAAATTATGCGAATAAACAAAGAAAAAGTGACACCGCGGGTGCGGGGCACTTTATCATTATTACCTATATCCGGCTGAAGCCCAAAAGATAGTTTACCTTGCCGGGAGGAGCATGTCAATACATGCTCCTCGCAAGATAACGGCGCTTCGCTTACTTCTCGTCGTCGTCCTCGAGGTCGTCCTCGAAGTCGTCGACTTCTTCGTCGGCCTCCTCGGCTTCCGCGTCCTCGTCGAGGTCGGCTTCTTCCTCCGCGTCCTCGTCGTCCAGCTCCTCGTCGACTTCTTCCTCTTCTTCCTCCAGGAACTCGTCGCGATCCTCGTCCAGCGCGTCGAAATCTTCGCCTTCCTCGCGATCGCCGTCGTAGGTTTCCTCTTCTTCCTCCGTGTACAGATCGTCGTCGTCGTCATCGTCGTCGTTGATGATGCGCGGACGCTTGGCGCCGCCGGTGACGGCTTCGTCGCCCTTCTCGACCGGATACCAGCGCTTCAGGCCCCACAGGTTCTGCCCGACGCACGCGAAGCGCCCGTCGATGTTGATCTCCGTGTACACCTGCGCGATGACTTCCTTCGCTTCTTCCTCGGAGAGCCCCTTGAACTTCGCGATCTCCCGCATCAAATCCCGGTAATAATACGGCGTATTGGCCGCCTTTAAGATTTCAAACGCCACGTCGACCATCGGAATTTCCTTCGCTTGATCGGGCGTAAACTTCAGCTTGTACTCGCTCACGGTATGCACAACCCTTTCGGTTCTCCGGCCGACGAGACGCATCGGACGCGCGAGAATATGTATACTGCTACCCTTTCCATTTTCACATCTTAGTAAAACCTATTTTTTAGAAAAAAGCAACTGACCCCCTGGAAAAAAGCGGAGGCGAAGGGGGGCTCCCTTCGCCTTGACTGTATCCGCTTCGCCGGCGCACGAGCGGGGCGCCGGCGGTCGGTCAACGGGAGTTTCTCAACTCTCCCTATATTGTATGACGCGCGGCGCGGCGCGCTACGTATTCATGCCCATTTCTTGAAAAAACGGCGAACGCTCATCCCTCCGTCCCATCAACCACATACAATGTGACATTCCATTCCCTATTGGCAACTAACGGATTGAAGCTACATTGTGTTGGGGGGTCGTTCATGGAAGCCGTTGCCTTTGTGAAAATGCTCCATCAGGCGCTAACCCGCCCGAAGAGAAGGGAACCCGACCGCCACATCCTCCGGGTGGCGAACGCCGCCGATTACTATCGCATCGCAAAGACGATCCAGGAAACCAAGAGCGTCTTCCGGCGTCTCGCGTCCGTCCGTCCGCTGCCGCTCATCCACGCGTTCTCGTACAAAGGCGTCCTGAACCCCGCCTTCCTGCGGAGATTCGCCGGCCTCGTTACGATCGAAGACGACGTCGCCGTCTCCGTGCACGCCCTGCCGGGGCACGGGGCCGGCTCGCCCGTTTCGCCCGGCCGCGTCAAGCGCCCTTTCGTTCCGTCCGGCATCCGAACCGTGCGCGTCCCCGCCGTGTGGAAGCATTCGCTCGGCGACCGCGTGAAGATCGGCGTCATCGATACCGGCGTCGACTACAACCATCCGGATTTGCAGCCGGCGCTGTCCCGCGGCATCAACCTGGTTCACCCGCGCACGCTGCCGTACGACGACAACGGGCACGGCACCCATATCGCCGGCACGATCGCGGCCGCCGGCCGCTACGCGATGACGGGCATCGCCCCGCACGCCGTGCTGCTGCCGGTGAAGGCGTTCGACCATGAAGGCTCCGCGTACGTCTCCGACATCATCAAGGGCATCGATTGGTGCGTGCACCAAGGCGTTCACATCATCAACATGAGCTTCGGCATGAAGCAGCGGAGCGATTCGATGCTGGAGGCGGTCCGCAACGCGAAGCGGTCGGGCGTCATCATCGTCGCGTCGTCGGGCAACGACGGACGCCGCGGCTTCATCGATTACCCCGCGCGCTTCCCGCAGACGATCAGCGTCGGCGCGATCGACGCGAAGGGCGCCATCGCCCCGTTCAGCAACCGGGGCAAGCGGATCGACGTGTTCGCGCCCGGCGAGAAGGTGATGTCGACGTGGCCGAAGGGACGCTACCACGAGATGAACGGCACGTCCATGGCGACGGCGCACGTGACCGGGGTGCTCGCGCTGGCGATGGCCGCGCGTCCGGGACTGACGCCGATGCAGGCGAAGCGGCTCATCGCCGCGGCGCAAGTGCCGCTCAAGCTGCCGAAAAAAGCGACCCGGTATCCGGGCCGCCTCGATGCGGTGCGCGCCTTCCGGCACTTGAAGGGATAAGGCTCGCTCCCGGCCGGCGACTTACATCCGGTCGGGGGCATGTACGCCGATGAGGCGCAAGGCGTTAACGAAGGCGTGCTTCAGCGCGAGGAACAACGCGAGCTTCGCTCTCGTCTCCGCCTCGTCCTCGGTCAGCACCCGCTCCGCTTTATAATAGCTGTGGAACTGGGACGCCAGCTCGAAGACGTAACGGACGACGCGATGCGGCGCGAGCGACTCGGCCGCCTCGGCGACCTCGGCCGGCAATTCGCCGATCTTGCGCAGCAGATCGTAAGCCGCTTCCGACGCGAGCGGCGACAGGTCGACGCCCTCGGCCGTCGCCGGCATGGCGATGCCCTTCTCCTCGGCTTGGCGGAACACGCTGCAAATGCGGGCATGCGCGTATTGTACATAAAACACCGGGTTTTCGTTCGATTGCGACACGGCGAGATCCATATCGAAGTCGAGATGCGAGTCGGTGCTGCGCATCGCGAAGAAGTATCGGGTCGCGTCCACGCCGACTTCGTCCATCAAGTCTTCCATCGTGACCGCCTTGCCGGTCCTCTTGGACATCTTGACCTTCTCGCCGCCTTGGTACAAGCTCACCATCTGCGCGATGAGCACCGTCAGCTTCGCCGGATCCTCGCCGAGCGCTTCCATCGCCGCCTTCATGCGCGGCACGTAGCCGTGGTGATCGGCGCCCCAGATGTTGATCATGCGGTCGTAGCCGCGGCTGTATTTGTTCAGGTGGTATGCGATGTCCGGCAGCAAGTACGTGTACGAGCCGTCGTTCTTGATCAACACGCGGTCCTTGTCGTCGCCGAACGGCGTCGTGCGCAGCCAGACGGCGCCCTCGTGTTCGAACACATGACCGTTCTCGCGCAGCTTCGCCAGCGTCGGCTCGATGAGCCCGTCGGCGTAAATCGACGTCTCGCTGAACCAGTGGTCGAAGCGGACGCGGAACCGCTCCAGGTCGCGCTTGATCTTGTCCAGCTCGCGCTCGAGCCCGTACTGCCGGAAGAAGGCGAACCGTTCGCCGTCCGGCAGCGACAGCAGCGCGTCGCCCTTCGACTCGGCGAGCTCGCGCCCGAAGGCGACGATGTCTTCGCCGTGATAGCCGTCTTCCGGCATCGCCGCTTCTTGCCCGAGCGCCTGCTTGTAACGCGCCTCGATCGAATACGCGAGGTTCGCGATCTGATTGCCCGCGTCGTTAATGTAATACTCCCGCTCGACGTTGAAGCCGGCGAAGTCCAGCACGTTGCACAGCGCGTCGCCTACCGCCGCGCCGCGCGCGTGCCCGAGATGCAGGCTGCCGGTCGGGTTGGCGCTGACGAACTCGACCTGTACCTTCGCGCCCTTGCCGAAGTCCGTGCGGCCGTAATCGTCTCCCTGGCTTACCGCCTGAACGACGATCTCGCGCAGGTACGACTTGTCCATGAACAAGTTAATGAAGCCGGGGCCCGCGATCTCGGCGCGCTCCACGCCGGCCGCCTTGCCGTCGAGCGCCGCCAAGAGCGCTTCGGCGATCGCCCGCGGCGGCTTCTTCGCCGTCTTCGTCATTTGCATCGCGAAGTTCGTCGCGAGATCGCCGTGCGCCTTCTCCTTCGGCACCTCGAGCGTAATGACGGGCGCTTCCCCTTCGGCAACGAACCCCGCCTTCACCGCCGCCTGCCGCAGCGCGTCGGTCACCTTCTGTTTTTGCTGCTCCAATGCGTTCATCTTGCTTCTTCCGCCTCCTGCACGTCCAAGTTCGCTTGAAACCGTCCCGCTTCCGCGCCCCCGACCCATAGCTCGTACGACCAAGTCGCGACGCCGACGCCGCTCTCGAAGCGGACGTCGACGCGGTCCGTCTTCGTCTCGAGCGGGAACGACCCGTGCGCGGTCTCGTAGTAGCCGACCGCGACGCCGTTCGGGACGAACCGCTGCTCCGCGCGCACGGCGCCCTGCCGCAGCACCGCGACGCCGCCCTCCCCGAGCTTCACCGTCGTCGTGACGCCGGCGAGATCCGGGGACGTCTCCTGATATCGAATATACGTGTGACCGCCCCGTAAATACGCTACGCCGTCGGTATCGACGATCGACTTCTGTCCGTCGTTCACGGTGGTCAGCCGGACGCGGACGTTCCGCTTGTGCTCATTCATGGTTTTCAGTGTACTCTAACGATCTTCCCCTTTGCAACCGGGCGCCCGGACGCGTCTTCAAGCGTCTCCGCTTTCTATCTATCCAACATTGTTCTTGATAATATAACAATATGAAACTTTTCCGAGGGGGGTGGACGATGAGAGACCGTAATTTCTTCCCGGTGTTGACCGAACTCGAACTGCAGCTGCCTATGTACCTCACGAGCGCGGGCGGCTGGATCAATCAGGAGCGGACGGACCGGCCGGACGGTTTTTTCTCGTTCCAATGGATTCAATGCTTGAGGGGGCAAGGTCGGCTCGAGCTCGGCGGCGCGGCCGCCGACGTCGGCGAGGGGCAGGGCATGCTGCTGTACGCGGGCGTCCCTCATCGCTATTACGCGGTGCAGGAGCCTTGGAGCGTGGTGTGGGTGACGTTCCACGGCAGCGTCGTACCCGAGATGTTGGAGCGTCTAAGGCTGAAGGAGTCGGGCGTCTATACCGTGTCGGAGCCCGAGTCGCTGCTCGAACAGCTGGACCGCGCCGCGGAGGTCATGTCCGGGAGCGATCCGCTCCGCGGCTACGAAGGCTCCGCCTTGCTGTACCGTCTGCTGCTCGACCTGGCCAAACGGAGCTCGTTCAAAGCCGGCGGCTCGCGGCAGCAGCACCTGCAGAGCATCGCTCCGATGCTGCGGTTGATCGAAGAGCGGTACGCGGACGACTTGTCGCTGGACGACCTCGCCGGATCGCTCGGCGTTACGCCGCAGTACGCCTGCGCGCTGTTCCGGCGTTCGTTCGGCATGCGTCCGTTCGAATACGTGACGAAGCATCGGCTGCGCCGCGCGAAGGAGCTGCTGCTCGCCGACTTCTCGCTCGCCGTGGCGGAGGTCGGCCGCCGCGTCGGTTATGGTCACACGAGCTATTTCATCAAGCTGTTCAAGCAGCAGGAGGGCATGACTCCGAGCCAGTTCCGGCAGCTGTTCCTCGGCTAAGGGGCGTCGGGCATTACGCGGTAATACCGGAACTACCCCGCCTTCCTTCGCTTTTTATAGAGCGCCCATGCGACGTACGCCGCCGCGACGACGCCGGCCGCGATGCAGACGAAGAGCAAGTACCGCTCGGCCAACAGGAACGCGGCCTCCCACTGCTCGCCGAACGCATACCCGATCGCGATGAACGCCCCTGTCCAGCACGCGGCGCCCCCATAGGCGTAGAACGCGAACGTGCGGAACGGCACCCGCAGCATGCCGACCGCGTATCCCGCGAATTGGCGCACCCCCGGGATGAAGAAGCTCGCGAACAGAAACCGGTTGCCGTACCGCTCGTAATACCCCCTCGACTTCTCAAGCACGTCCGGGCGGATCATCAGCCGCCTGCCGAACTTCTCGAGCAGGCGCGCCCCCGCTTGATAGCCGATCGTATACGTCGCCGTCACGCCGATGGACGCGCCTAGGAACGCCGCGGCGACGGCCGCGACCGGCGACAGCGCTTCTTTGTATATTAAGTACCCCGTATACGCGAGCGTCGTCTGCCCCGGCGGCAGCGGCAGCGCGATGAAGTCGACCGGCAGCCCGATCAACAGGACGAGGTAGCCGTATTGTTCGAAAACCCGTTCCAGCCAAGCCAACGCTTCCAAACGAACGTTCACCTCCGTTCTCATTATGGCGCGTTCGACCCTTCCCGAACCATGGTTCCGGGTCGAGCGCGCGGCCGGACCTAAGTCTTGCGCGCATGAAAAAAACGGCCCGCCTCGCATTCCCGAGGGGGCCGTCATCTTATTTCAAGAACCCGAGCAGCATCTCGCGAATGAGCTTCGCGGCCACGATCGGCGTCTGCTCCGTAGGATCGTAGATCGGCGCGACCTCGACGAGGTCGAAGCCGACGACGTTCGCGCCGCTCTTCGCGATCGCGTGCACCGCGCCGAGCAGCTCCTTCGACGTAATGCCGCCCGCTTCCGCCGTGCCCGTGCCCGGCGCCGCCGACGGATCGAGCACGTCGATGTCGATCGTGACGTAGACCGGCTTGCCTTCGAGCTGCGGCAGAACCTTCTGCAGCGGCTCCAGCACGTCGAACGGGAAGAAGTTGACGTTCTCGCGGCCCCACGCGAATTCCTCTCGCATGCCCGAGCGAATGCCGAACTGATACACGCGCTTGCCGCCGATCAGCTCGGCGGCCTTGCGGATCGGCGTCGAGTGCGACAGCGGCTCGCCCTCGTACTGCTCTCGCAGGTCCGCGTGCGCGTCGATGTGGATCAGGTGCAGGTCCGGATATTTCGCGAACACTTCGCGAATGACCGGCCACGACACCAGATGCTCGCCGCCGAGTCCGACCGGCACCTTGCCGTCGTTCAGCAGCCGCCGCACGTACTCGCCGATCAGGTCGAGGCTCTTCCCCGCGTTGCCGAACGGCAGCAACAGGTCGCCCGCGTCGAAGTACGTAATTTCCTCCAGGTGCTTGTCCAAGTAAGGGCTGTATTCCTCGAGACCGATCGAGGAACGGCGGATCGCCGCCGGCCCGAAGCGGGAGCCCGGACGGAAGCTGACCGTATAGTCCATCGGCATGCCGTAGATGACGGCCTGCGACTTCTCGTAATCCACGGAGCTTAGGATGAAGACGTTGCCCGAATACGCTTGATCGATTTTCATTTCACCAAATCCTCCACGAACTTCGGCAGAACGAACGCCGCCGCGTGAAGTCGAGGCGTGTAATACTTCGTCTCGAATTCCGGAATGGACGCCGCTTCGACCGCCAGCGGATCGTGTTTCTTGCTGCCCATCGTGAACGTCCAGAGACCGCTCGGATACGTCGGGATGTTGGCGCCGTAGACGCGCACGATCGGGAAGATTTCCTTCACGTCGCGGTTGACCGTCTGAATGAGGTCCGCCTTGAACCAAGGGTTGTCCGTCTGCGCGACGAAGATGCCGTCTTCCTTCAGCGCTTCGTAGATGCCTTGATAGAAGCCCTTAGAGAACAGCTCGACCGCCGGGCCGACCGGCTCCGTCGAATCGACCATGATGACGTCGTAAGCGTTCTTGTGCTTTGCGATATGCATGTAACCGTCGCCGACGATCACTTCGACGCGCGGATTGTCGAGCTCGCCCGCGATCGTCGGGAGATACTTCTTCGAATATTCGATGACTTTGCCGTCGATGTCGACGAGCACGGCCTTCTTCACCTTCGGGTGCTTCATCACTTCGCGGATGACCCCGCCGTCGCCGCCGCCGACCACGAGCACGTTCTCCGGGTTCGGATGCGTCACGAGCGCCGGATGCGCCACCATCTCATGGTAGACGAACTCGTCGCGCACGCTCGTCATGACCATGCCGTCGAGGGTAAGCATCGTGCCCCATTCTTCCGTCTCGATCATCGTCAGATGCTGGAAGTCCGTCTGCTCGTTCTCGTATGTTCTCGTCACCTTCATCGTGATGCCGAAATTGTCGGTTTGCTTCTCCGTATACCATAAATCCATGGTTAAATCCCTCTCTTCGTCCATATCCGTAAGGTTCCAAGTTCTTCCGCGCGAAACCGCAACAAGATGTATTATAGAGAACTTGCCTAAAAATGCAACCAAAGTATAGCCCGTAACGTTTCCTCCCATAATGGGGAGTAAGGTATCATTTTCCTTAAGGAGTGTCAGATCGGCGAAGGAGCGATTCCCATGGACGAACCGTTGCATCAACCGCCGCGTCTCGCGGCGCGCCGCGAACCCGCTCCGCTTCGATTCCTGCGGGTCGTGAAGCGGCTTATCGTATTTTCGATCGCTATGATCGTCTTAGCGTGCGTCCTGTTCGCGGGACTGCTGCTCTACTTGCGCGTGCAGCCGATGCCGCCGGTGTCGTTCTCGCAGTCGACCGAGCTGCTCGACGTTCACGGCACGCTCATCGATTCGTTCCACAACGGGCAAAACCGGCACATCGTCGACCTCTCCAGCATCTCGCCCAATATGCTCAAGGCGACGCTCGCCATCGAGGATAAGCGGTTTTACCGCCATTTCGGCATAGACCCTAGGGGGCTCGCCCGCGCGATCTGGTATAACATTCGCTCACTCGACGCGAACGGCCAAGGCGCCAGCACGCTGACGCAGCAGCTCGCGCGCAACTTGTTTCTCACCCACGAGAAGACGTTGTCGCGGAAGATCAAGGAAGCGATGTACGCGCTGCAGCTCGAGATGGCGTATACGAAAGACGAGATCCTCGCGATGTATTTGAATCAAATTTACTTCGGACACGGCGCATACGGCATCGAAGCCGCGTCGAATTTGTATTTCGGCAAGCGCGCGTCCGAGCTGAACCTCGCCGAAAGCTCGATGCTCGCCGGGGTCATGAAGAGCTGGAAGTACTATTCGCCGCACATGGATTACGAGCGGTCGCGCGAGCGGCAGAAGCTCGTGCTGACGACCATGGCCGGGCAAGGGATCATTACGGACGCGCAAGCGAAGGCCGCTTATGCGGAAGAACCGAACCTCCTGCCCCTGACGGAAAAGGAATCCTCCAAAGCCCCCTACTTCCGGGACTATGTCCGCAGCGTCGCCGTCGGCAAGCTCGGCATCGACGAGCGGCTGTACGACTCCGGGGGACTCCGGATCTTTACGACGCTCGACCTGCACGCGCAGGCGAACGCGGAGGCCGCGGTCGCGAAATATTTGGAGCCGCACGAAGAGCTGCAAGCCGCGCTCGTCTCGATCGACCCGCGCAACGGACATATCCAGGCGATGGTCGGCGGCCGGAATTACGAGGAGAACCAATACAACCGCGCGTTCGCGACGACGCGGCAGCCGGGATCTTCGTTCAAGCCTATCCTGTATCTGACGGCGCTGCAGCAGGAAGGCTTCACGGCCGTCACCCGATTCATGAGCGAGCCGACCGTCTTCACCTACGACGACGGAAGGAAGACGTATTCGCCGCAGAACTACGGGAACAAATACCCGAACAAGCTGGTGGACCTGCGTTACGCCATCTCGAAGTCGGATAATATCTATGCGGTGAACACGATTATGCAAGTCGGTCCGGAACGGGTAATCGAGACGGCGAAGAGCCTCGGCATCACGAGCGAGATGGAGCCGCTGCCGTCGCTCGCCCTCGGGACGTACCCGGTCAGCCCGTACGAGATGGCGTCCGCGTTCGCCACGATCGCGGGCGGCGGCGTCCGGCGGGAGCCGGTCGCGATTTTGCGGATCGAGGACATGTACGGCCGGGTGCTGTACGAGGCGAAGCCGCGCGAGCAGCAGGTCGTGGCGCCGCAATACGCGTACATTCTCACGCACTTGATGCAGAGCGTGTTCGACGACGGCGGCACCGGGCGGCGCGTGTCCGACCTGATCAAGCGGCCCGTCGCCGGCAAGACCGGCACGACGAACACCGACGCTTGGATGGTCGGCTACACGCCGGAGCTCGCGACGGCCGTCTGGGTCGGCTACGACAAAGGCCGGGCCGTCACCTCCGTCGAAGCGCACACCGCCTCGCCGATCTTCGCGGACTTTACGGAGCGGACGCTGTCGGCGGTTCCGCCGAAGCTGTTCGAGGTGCCGGAGGGCGTGACGACCGTATACATCGATCCGGCGACGGGGCTGCTGGCGACGGCCGACTGCCCGAATCCGCGGTTAGAGTCGTTCATCGCCGGCACCGAGCCGACCGAATCGTGCGCCGGCCACGGCGCCGAACCGCTGCCCGGGCAGCAGGACGCGCCGCATCAGGAGCAAGAGCGCAATTGGTGGGACGATCTGAAGCGTTGGTGGAACAGCTAGCCTTGTTGCGAACCCGGGGAGCTTACGGCTCTCCGGGTTTCTTTTCTTTTCCCGCCCCTTCTCCCCGACTTCCCTTCGCTCAGCTCCGCGGCCGGGACAGCGTTACTCGGCGCACCGCCGCGCAGCGTTCGCGCCGCGTCGCATCGCGTCGCATCGCGTCCGTCGAACGGGGATACCTCCCGTTTTCCCCATTTTCTTTTGCACGGAAACCTTATACTATGGAAGCAATTAGAATGTATCGGAGGCGGATAGCAATGGCAGGGGAACGATACCGGAAGGATTGGCCTACTTCGACCGAGACGCCCGCGAAGGCGACGGTCGTGCTCGTCCACGGGCAAGGCGAACACAGCGGACGCTACGCGCACGTCGCTGCCGCGTTGAATGCGGCGGGGTACGACGTCGTATCCGGCGACTTGCCGGGACACGGCCGTTCCGGAGGGCTGCGCGGCCATATCGACCGGTTCGACGAATTCGTCGACGTCGTCTCGTCTTGGATCGAGGACGCCCGGAGCCGTCGACCGGATATGCCGGTCTTCCTGCTCGGGCACAGCGTCGGAGGGCTCGTCGCCGCGCGGCTGCTGCAGACGTCGCCGCTCGTCGGCGCGCTGTCGGGCGTCGTCCTGACGTCGCCGGCCTTCCGGCTGCGATTCCCGATCCCGCCATGGAAGGAAGCGCTCGGCCGGCGGCTCGACGGCGTGCTGCCCCGGCTGCGCATGCCGAGCGGCTTGAAGCAGCAGCGCGTCACGCGCAGCGAAGACGTTCTGCTCGCGACGGCCGCCGACCCGCTGATGGTGTACGTCGCGAGCGTACGCTTCTACAACGAGCTGCTGCGCGCGCAAACGGCGGCTCTCGCCGAAGCCGAGGCGATCGCGCTGCCGCTGCTCCTGCTGCACGGGGGCGCGGACGAAATTATCGCGCCCGAGCCTTCGCTCGACTTCGGGCGCCGCGTCGCTTCGACGGACAAAGACGTACGCCTGCTGCCCGGCCTGCATCACGAAATCATGAACGAGCCGGAGCGGGACGACGTGCTGCGCGACATCGTCGGTTGGCTCGACCGTCATGCCGGCGCAGCGGAGACGTAAGGCAACGCAAGCCGCGGCGTCCCACAATAAAGAAGACTCGTCTGGCGACGAGTCCTTAGGGTTCGAGCGTTTGCATCATGCGAGCAGGGGGCGTGGGTCATACGCTCCGCATGCTTCGCACGATAAAACGAATTCGCGCAACATGAGAAAAACCAACCGCAATCGTTCGGCTGAACGAAGGTCAATCCAGGAGAAGGAGCGCGGGAACAGGCGCACTTCCTCCTCATGGAATGCTTCAAGCTTTTTTACTTCCTGATATGTTAATAATAAATCGTCATTCCTCTCCGGCGGGCGGCATGGAGCCGCGCTTCGGTCCGTTCGGTTCCGGCGGACCGTTCGCATCTCGGCTTCGGACGACGATCGCGGCGGTAGCCGTCTTCCCGCCGTACTCGGCCCGGATGAACGTATGCCCCTCGCCGATCCCCGTCAACGTCAAGCCATCGACGCTTACGACCCCGGAAGCGACGGCGGAGAGCGCGACGTCTTCCGTCAACGCGACCGGCGTCGTTGCCCCGGTGTATATCCCGAACACTTGAGCGGTCGCGATCTGTCCGACGTCGATTCGAGTCTCGGAGAGATCCAACCGAATCGCTGCAAGTCTAGGGGCTTCCGGATCCGGAGGACCGCCTGTATCGCCGCGCTCGACGACGATCTCGGCGGACGCCGACAAGCCTTCGTATTCGATTCGGATGACTGCATTGCCTTTCGTCGCGCCCGTCACGGTCAATCCTTGGATCGAGACGACGCCGGCGGGCTCCGCGGTCAACGCAACCCCTTCCTTGAGGACAACCTCCTCTCGATCCGCGTCGAACGGATTGTCGTACGTACCGTACACTTGAACCGTCACCGATTCTCCGATCCCGATCGTCGACTTCGGCAGCGCGATGCGAATCGATTCCAGCGCGCCTCTGCCGACCGACGCGCGAAGCGTCTTCTGCATACCGCCGTAAGCGACGCTCAGTACGGCTTCGCCCGCGGCGACGCCCGTCGCCGACGCGCCGCTGACGCTCACGGCTTCGCCCGACGCCACCGTCACCTCCGGCACGACGTCGACGGCCAAAGGCCCGAACCAAGCCGTCGCGGCAATCGGCTTCGTCTCGCCGGTCAGAAGCTCCAGCGCATCGGGAACAAGCGCCAGATCGCTCAATGCGTGAACCGTCGCGGAGATCGCGTACGGCGCCGACCGGCTGATTCCCTTAACCGCGTACGCGATGTAGTCGTGCGATCCCGCCTCGGGCGACGGGACCGTAACGGACACCGGCGCGTCGAGACCGGCGGCGGGCGCCTCCGCCACGACGACGCCGTTCTCTTCCACGACGATGCTCGCACCCTCCGACGCCGCCGCCTTAAATACGACGTCGCTGCCCGCCGTCAGGTGCGAATACGGCTCCTCGTACATGCGGAACGACGCCACCTCGCTTGGCTCCAGCGCGGTCGACACCTGCACATTGTCGATATAGGCGTTGGCCACGTAAGTCGCCGGCACGACCATAAACACGCGCATATATTTCGCGGCGGCATGCGCGGTATTCGTCAACGCTTCCGTCCCCCAACGGCCCTGCGGCACGGTCGCTTCTTTGCTCCACGGGCCGGGATTCACCGCGGCGCTAGTGCTCAACATGACCTTGTTCGCGTCGTAATACCGCGTCTGCAGAATCGGCCGGTTGGAGCTGCGCCCCGGCGGATTGTCCCCTCGGTACACATCGACGGAAGCCGTATACGTCTTTCCGCCGACGACGGGAATGAAGTCGGATTCGGCCGCCACTTCGATGGTCGTACTATTATCGTAGAGAAGCAAGCTTTGCGTTCCGCTTTTCACCGTGTCTTGCGACAACCGCACGTAGGCGTCCGCCGTATACTTGTCGAGATTGCGCTGCGTCCACCCCGGAATCGCCCCGTCCGCGCCCGCGCTCTCGAAGCCCGGATTCGTCAGCTTCAGCTGACCGAGGACCGGCTGCTCCGGCGGAAGCTCGAACGGAACGCTCTTCGTCACCTTCACGTTATCGTAATACGCGTCCGTCGCCCATCCGAGCGAGCAGAACAACACGATTCTTCCCGCGACGGCCCCTTCCGGCGCGATCGAGCTGAAATTCGCGGAGCTCCATGCGCCGAGCGAGCCTTGATGGTACGCGGCCGGCGCCGGCGTCAGCTTGATCTCCTGCCCGTTCGCGTCGTAATACCGCATCGCGGCGATCGTTCGACCGGACGCCAAGTAGATGTCGGCCGAGACTTTGTACTCGGCTCCCGGCTCCACGGCGAACGGGAGCGAGATGACGCCGACTTCTTGCGTATCGGTCGAATCGAAGACCCTAAGGCTGCTCTCGCCTTCCGACGCGCGAGACCCGCTGATTTCGTAGTAGCCCGCCGTCGTCGACCGGCCGAAGTTGTCCCAACCTGGAATCGTGCCGTCCGCCGTTTGCGTTTCGAAGCCGTTATTGACGAGCGGAACGGCAACGTCCGCATACAGCGGCGGCATCTCTTGCGAAACCGTAATTTTCTTCAGCATATCCGCCGTGTTGAAATACAAGTTCCCGTCCGGCCCGATCGTCATCAGGTTCGTCTTCGTCCCGGGAACCTGCGCGTGCGCCATCGTATTCGTGTCGACCGCGGTTACGGCGCTGCCTAGCGTCGTGTACAGAACGCCGTCGCCCTTCGGGTCCCACAGCAGCTTAACCGGCACCCAATAGTGGCTGAAATCCCAGTTGGTCGGATAAATTTCCTTCTGCTTCGCAACCTTGTACCCGTCGGCCGGATCCATCGCGAAAATCGTCCCGTAGGCGGCCGCCCACAGCAGACCGTCCGGTCCGACCGACAAGCCGCCGATCGACCGGGCCGCCACGCCGCTCGCTTGCGCGACATCCGGGGAGAACGCGGTCACCAGCCGTTCCTCCGCCACGTCCCAGACGAACACCTTCGCCTTGTCCGCCGCCGGATCGATGCCCAGACCGCCCCATACGGTCGTGGAACCGTACAACATCCCGTCATGATACGCCAACCCCATCACGCTCTGATATTCCAGCGGGCCGCCGGGCTGGAACATCTCGGCGAATACTTTCCATTCCGTGCCGTCGTAGACGGTCAGGGCGCCTCCGAGCTCCCCGGTCTTCGGGATCGTTCCGATAAACAACCGGTCGGGGGAAACCGCCAATGCGAACGGGCGATCCTGCTTGCCGCCGATATGATAGATCGACTTCGGGTTGTCGTCGCCGATCGGCTGCTTCGTGTCGAGCTCGTAGATATAGCCTCCGGGGTATTCGCCGAAGACGACCTTGTCGCCCCACGCGATCATCCCTTCGGCCTGCCCCATCCGAAAATGCTCGATCTCCCCGGTGTCGATGTCGTACCGGGCGCCCTTCGTCCCTTGGTAGCCGGTGCTGTAAATCAACCCGTCGGGTCCGGTCGCGATCGATTGAATCGATACCGGAGTCCCCGAGATAATAGACGGGAAGCTGGTCGCGACGCCCTTCTCGACATTCGCGATTAACGGAGCGCCGTTGAACGTCACCGTGACCAGCGACGCGCCCGGGAACTGCTCCTGATCGTCCAGCTCGACCCAAGCGCCGGTCCGGATGTACGTGCCGAACGCGATTCCGGTGCCCGCCACTTCCTCCGTCGTCAGATCGAACGTCTTCAGCTCTCCGTCGGCCGGGAAATACACTTTGCCGTCTTTCTCCGGAGACACGAACAAGCCTCTATAATTTTCAACGATGTCGACCCAGCGCTCGTTCTCCAAATCGTAGATGAAGAGCGACGTCGGACTCGTGCTCATCATGACGAACAAATAATGACCGACGGCATTCATGGAATACACGGTGGGAGCGTCGGCGGGCGAGAACAGAGCATTTTCCGGAAAAGGGATTTGCGTCTTCGCGCCGTCGGCCGGATCGATCCGAAACAAGCCGCCCTTCGTCCCGGTTCCCGCGTACAAATACCCTTCGTAATACGCGATCCCCCGCACGTATTGCTGCGCCTCGGCCAGCCGGTCGGTCAGCAGCGTCAGCTCGTCTTGCGCCGGGTCGTACACGAACACCTTCCCGCTCGGATATCCGCCGCCATAGACGCGATCCGATTCGTCCACTACGATCGAATACAGCGATGTCGCCTCCGGCACGGCTCCGATCGTTCGAACCTGCTTCGTTACGGGAGAATACACGTACAATGCGTTGCCCGCCACGGTGTACACATTGCCTTGAGAGTCGATGGCATGACCCCAGGATTGGCCTCCGCCGCTTAAGGGAAGCTCCCGGACGACCCGGTTCGTATCCAGATCGACGACGCTGAAGATGGCGGAATGCACGGCGGAACCCGCTACCGTGGTGTACATCACGTCTTTCCCGTCCTCCGCGCCGAACGCGGCATTGAACGTATTCGGCGCCGTGACCTGGGTGCCGAGATCCTCGGGAACCGAGAACGTTCTCGGAACGACGACGGCATCCGCCGCCGACGCGTTCGAATCCGGCGCGGCCGGTAAGACGACCGCGCCGATCAACGCCGCGGACAACGCGACGGGAGCGAATTTTTTCCAACGACCGATAACGCTTTCAAACATCGCATCACAACCTTTCGAATTTGTCGCGCAAAACCTAGTTTACACGTGGATCACATAAAAGGAATTAACTTCTATTAACCTCCTAAAATAATAGTTGTGGTTCATTTGTAGTTCATTTTAAAGAAACAAAAACGGAATATCAACGTGAAAATGTGCGTGAAAACAAAAAAAGTCCATCCTGCACCCTTTGTGGGCTGCAAGATGAACCTTCATCCTTGCGTATGCGTTTTCCCTTCCCTGATCAACGTATGAAACATTTGAATAAGGCCTTCTTCGTCGATCAGCTTCGAGTAGTATTGCCCGAGACACTTCCCGAACGTCTCGATCTCCTCGGGAACCAACCCCAACCGGTCGTGAGCGGCGAAGCTCGGGATCATTTCGCGGTAAATATCGAACCGCCTCGGCGCGTTCGGCAGCTCCGACGCGATCCCGTCCGCGACCCGCTTGTTCGCGGGAAGCGTGAACGTGCCGCGGCGAATCGTCGTCGCCGCTTCCTCCGATAAGAGAAAACTCGCCAGGCTTTCCGCCTCTTTCTTCTGCGCCGACGACGCGTTGACGCCGACGCCGGTGCACAGCAGCAGCGTATCGGCGCTTCCGCCCTCGGATCGCGGCAGCTGCGCGATGTCGAACGGAAACCCCGCGTCCGCCAGCTCGTTCAACCGATAATACGTCGTCAGAATGACGGACACCTTCTCCTGCTTGAAGAGCAGCTCTACGTCGTGCAAGCTGAACGACAGCATGCGCGGAAACAAGCCGTCTTCGTGGATGAGCTCCCGCACGTCCCGGAACGCTTCCAGCCGGTTCGATCGTCCCGGATGCGGAAGCCCGTCCTCCCGGGCGAAGGAGACGCCGTTTTGCAGCAGGAAGATCGGCCACCGGTTGTTGGAGGATAAGTGGAAGAACAAGCCGTACCGGCTCTCCCCGGCCAGCTTCTTCAACGTTTGCCTCAGGTCGCCCCACGTCCAGCTGCTGTCCGGCTCGAACGCTCCCGCCTCCCGGAAGTGATCGCGATTGTAGCACAGGATCACGGGCGAAAACACGAACGGCCGCAAGAAAACCCGATCCGGCTCCGTATGTTCCATAAAAAGCTTATTTAAAAAGGGGAACGAGCTTGCCTGCGGAGCCTGGGGCTCGAATAACGAAAGAAGGCTGTTGTCCCGGAAATATAAATAGTCCAGATTGTTCAGCAGCACGACGTCTACGACGCCGTACGCCAACAGCTGCCGGATGGAATCCGGATTCGAGTACGGGAGCGTGACCGTCTCCACGCGAACCTCGGGATGCTCTCGCCGATACGACGCCAACAAGTCGTTCAGCTTCGCGTCCGCGTATAACGACGGGTACAGCCCGAGGCGCAGCGCGTTCTGCCGGCCCGACGCCGCCACCTGCGTGCCCACGCGCGGGACCTTCCGGATCAAGCCTTCTTCCACCAGCTTCCCCATCGCGGCGCGGACGGAGTTTTTGCTCAGATCGAACTGTTCGGCGAACGCGACCTCCGACGGCAAATAATCGCCGACCTGATAGGTGCCGTTCGCCAGATTCGTTCGGATATGGGCGATCAGTTGATTGGAACGATCTACGAATGTTTTACGATCGGGCTTAGCCATGACATAGTCCCCTTCGACCGGCTCCACGCGAAAAACCGCCCCCGCGCGACGCCTCGCGCGAAAGCGGCCGATCCGTCTACCCCAGCTTCTCCTTCAACTCATCGGTCGAAGCGTCCCACATGCCTTCGTTGTACTCGATCAGGCATCGCTTCAACGCCGCCTTCTCCCCGTCGGATAACCCGTCCAAGACGATGCGCCGCTTCATCGCGTAATCCATCTTGTTCACGTGATCCGCGAGAATCTTCCACCCGCGCCGCGCTTCGGTATCGACCAGCATCTCGCAAGCCGTCGCTCCCGCGTAATACATGCCTTCTTCGCGCTTGTCGACCGCGATCCACACGATCCAACAGCGGCGGCCGTTCGGCACGTCTTCCTTGTTCGCGGAAAACTTGATGCCCTTCTCCACCTTGCTCTTCGCATGCAGGGCGCCCAGATCGATGTAAGCTTCTTCCCCGTCCTTATCGATAATGACGGCCGATACGTTGTTCAAATCGATGGAGCCCGCGCCGAACCCCTTATGCTCCTTATTGCTGACGACGTTCAGCGCATTGATCTTCTTCCCGCCGACTTCCACGTGCGCCCCCACCTTCGTTCCTCGTTAGAATTTCTTCTATTGTACCCGAAATAATCCCCGGGGGACAAACATATACATCCACTAGACGCTTGTCAACGGGGTGAAAATCATGAAAAAGATGAAGTTAGGCCGCTGGCGGCCGGTCGCGATCGCCGGCGTCGCCTTCGCGGTATGGGTCGCGCTTTGGGGAGAGCTCGGCGCCCCCGCCGACGGCGACAGTTCCTTCGGCGAAGCGGTCGCGACGTTCGGCGTCGCCGGCCCGGAGAAGGCGCCGGCGCCGAAAACGAATGCGGGCCCGAATCCGAACCCGGCTCCGAACGTGGCGCCCCCGGTCCCCGAAAAGCCTCCCGCTCCGAAGCCGATGAGCAACCGCGTCGTGGAATATCACATCGGCGTCGCGCTGGACGCGGACAACCATGCGCTCCACGGCACGCAGACCGTGACCTGGCGCAACCCTGGCAAGGAGAAGGTGCAAGAGCTGTACTTCCACTTATACCCGAACGCGTTCGAATCCGACAAGACGACCTTCATGCGGGAGTCGGGGGGCAAGCTGCGCGAGGATAAGCGGACGGCCAACAGCTATGGCGGCATGACGATCTCCTCGATCGAGACGACCGAGGGGCTCGATCTGACCCATCGTCTCGCGTTCGAGCAGCCCGACGACGGCAACAAGGCGGACAAGACGCTGGCGAAGCTCCGCCTGCCGAAGGCGGTTCCCCCGAACGGAACGGTGACGCTGAAGATGTCGTTCACCGTGCGGCTGCCCGAAGTTTTCGCCCGCATGGGGTACAAGGACGACTTCGTGATGGCCGGGCAATGGTTTCCGAAGATCGCGGTTTACGAGCCCGCCGGGACGCGCGGCCGCACGGCCGAGGGGTGGAACGCTCACCAATATCACGGCAACTCCGAGTATTACGCGGACTTCGGCATCTATAACGTGAAGATCAAGGTTCCGACCGATTACGTCGTCGCGGCCACCGGCTTTCCGCCGAAGCCCGCCGTCGTCGATAAGAAGTCGGGCACGAAGACGTACCACTTCTATGCGGACGACGTGCACGACTTCGCCTGGTCGGCGTCGCCCCACTTCGTCTACGCGGAGGAGCCGTATTCGGCGCCGAACGTGCCCGGCGTCAAGATCAAGCTGTATCTCGATCCGACGCATCTGGAGCTGAAGGAGCGGTATCTCTACGCGGCCAAGAAGTCGCTGCAGCACTTCAGCGAATGGTACGGCCCTTATCCGTACAGCACGCTTTCGATCGTCGTGCCCCCGGAAGGCGCGGGCGGCGCGGGCGGCATGGAGTACCCCACGCTCGTCACCGCCTGGGCGGCCGATTCGGCGGACGTCGGGTACGAGCTCGAACGCGTCGTCGTGCACGAGATCGGCCATCAGTATTGGTACGGCATGGTCGCCAGCAACGAATTCGAAGAGGCGTGGTTGGACGAAGGCTTCACCTCGTACGCCGAGGATAAGCTCATGGAAGCCGAATACGGCTTGACGCCGAGCACGACGCTGGAAGCGAGCTACATGACGAACCCGGCCTCGCTCACCCGCTTCGCCTGGAACTTCGACAGCCACGATCATTACGCGGACAACGTGTACATTCGGGGGAAGCTCGTGCTGCTGGCGATGGAAAAGGAGATCGGCGAAGCGAAGATGAAACGCGTGCTTCGCGCCTACTTCGACCGGTGGAAGTTCCGGCACCCGTCGACGGGCGACTTCCAGAAGACGGCGGAAGACGTAACGAAACGAAGCTGGGCTCCGTTCTTCGATCAGTTCGTGTACGGCGACCAGATGGCCGATTACGCGGTGGAGCGCATCGAACGCGCGAAATCGGACGCCGGGACGTACGCCTACCGCGTCACCGTATCGAGCCGCGGCGGCAAGGACGGTCCGGTATCCGTCCGGTTCCTCTACGAGGACGGTCAGACGATTCGAGAGGAATGGCCGGGGAAGGAAGACAGCGTCGTCTTCGCGCTGCCGCCGCACGCCGCGAAGCTGAAGCACGTCGTCGTCGACCCGGAGCACGGCGTCGTTCTCGAGCATAAGCGCATTAACAATTTCATGAAGACCGACGTGGACGATAAGCTGGAGACCCGCTGGACGATGGGCGTCGCGAAGCTGCTCGAAGCGCTGTTCGGCACGGTGGTCTGGTAACGAACGAGCCGAAATTACGGAGAGGAGGCGCGCTTCATGTGGTCGTACGCGAAATCGGGATGGGCCGCCGCCCGTCGCAGTTGGTTTCTATTGTTCCTCATTTTCTTCTATCAGTATGGATGGGGCTTCGCGCTCTATAAATATGTGAAGTCGATCGTCGTTCCGCTGCTTCATCGCTACCCCGGCGGCGAATTGGCGCAATCCGCGGATCGCCTGTTCTGGCTGGAGGCCGAATTCCAGCTGACGAAGACAGGCTTGATCGCCCCTTACGCGTGGACGATTCTCGTCCTGCTGCTCGTCCGCATGCTGATCACCCCGCTGCTGAACGCCGGGATTTACAACGCGCTGGCGAACGGCGGAGACGGCCATCGGAAAGCGTTCGTCCGCGGGGCGAAGACGTACGCGAAGCCGTTCCTGCTGTTGTACGGATTGCAGACGCTGTTGACGTTCGCGCCGCTCGTCTGGGCGATTCCGCGCGCGCTTGCGGCGGCGTCGACCGCGTACGATTGGCCGTCCGTCGCGGCCGCGGCCGCGCCGTATGCGATCGGCTGGCTCGTCTACCAAGGCATTCTGGATCTCGCCTTCATGTATATCGGCTTCGGCATCGTGGAGGGTCGCGGCGGCTGGGCCGGACTCGGGCTGTTCGCCCGCCGGGGGTTGCCGATCGCGGCCCTCGCGCTCGCGACGTTCGCGGTCGGCCTCGCCGTCAGCTTGGCCGCGAGCGCGCTGTCGCTCTGGTGGGCCGGCTTCCTCGCGGTCGTCGTCCACCAGTCGTACCCGATCGTGCGCGCCTTGCTGAAGCTATGGGGCATCAACGCCCAGTATCACCTCTGGTCGGCGCATCGGTAAGCTTCATATATAAAGGGGGACATCTGGCGCCATGCGCGCTCGATGTCCCCCTCGTCGTTATCGAGCTTGCAGCCTTCCATCGCTTCCTCGCACGTCTACCCGAACAATGCCGCGTAAAGAGACATCGTTCGCTCCGGATGTCTCGTTTCGATCTCGAAATGCGTCGGTTCCGACAATTCGACTCCTCCTTCGAACTTTGGCTGTTTCTAGCGCCTCATGCCAGTTTGCAGCGTCAGCCCCCCGTCCCCGACCCATGCCTTCATCCGTTCGACGATCCGTCGTACCGCTCGTTCGTGCCCCAGACGCATCGCGTTCATGTTCCCGCCTCTCCTAACCTAGCAGGATCGACCGCCTCTTTTTTCGACCGTTGGTCACTATCATTTTATCGCCTGAATATTTTACTAGAATAGGAGGATTCCGACGAAAACTGTCGAATATAACGGAGGTCGAAAAAAATCGATTATTGCCTAATGTCCGCGTCGCATTCGACCCGGGCTACGGGGGAACCAGTCTTGGGTGAATTGATCTCGCAACTAGGGATCATAGGGAACCTTCAACCGAACCCTTAAGCTAACCTCGTCGGCATCGGAAGGGGTATACAATTGAAGAAGGCAGCATCTCTGGTGTTGGCATTGTCCATCGGGTTCGGCGCGTTCGCCGGCAGCGCGGCCGCGGCTACGGAACTCGAGACGGCCGTCGATCGATTGGTCGGCGTCGACTACAAGTACGGAGGTACGACGACGAAGGGCTTCGACTGCTCCGGGTTTACCGGCTACGTCTTCGAGAAGCTCGGCATCGATCTGCCTCGTCGGTCCGCGGATCAAGCGACCGTCGGCGCGAAAGTCGGCAAGGACGAGCTTCGTCCGGGCGACTTGGTATTCTTCAACACGGACGGCAAGGGCATCTCGCACGTCGGCATCTATATGGGAGACGGCAACTTCGCCCATTCCTCCAGCTCCCGCGGCGTGTCGATCGGCAAGATGAACGACAGCTATTATTCCAAGCGCTACGTCACTGCGCGTCGCGTCCTCGACGAGACGCAATATGTCGCCCTCGCGACGGAAGCCGCTCCGGCGGCGCCGGTCGTCGCGGAAGCGCCTCCAGCTCCGGCACCAGCCCCGGCTCCCGAAGCGGCCGCCGTGACGGAAGATGTCGCGCTTTCGACGGAAGCGGCGGAACTCGCGGCGGAGCATGCCGGCGAGAACGTCGCGGTCGAGGACGTCGTCGAAGCGTTGCGACAGCTCATGTAACACCGAATCCCCGACGCGCTCCATGCGCATCGGGGATTTTTCTTTTCCGTTACCCAAGACCAAAGACATCTATTGCCCGCTTGAAGGCGACTCCAATTCCGCCCCGCCGAACCTCCGTCGCGCGCGATAGAGTCGTTAATCCTGGATGAAGCCGGTTCCTATTTCCCATTTTCATGCAGGAATGTGACGGATTTGTTGTGTTTTGTTACCCAACTCACAGAATCCCTCGGCCTCCTGTGACATAATACATAGGCGGCGGATGCCGACCGATTCAAGCGGTTTACCGAGGTGTGAGAAAGACATGAGATTAGTAACGATCGAATCCTGCGCTCCGGGCATGAAGCTCGGCAAAGCCGTTCTGACGGAGCATGGGCAAGTACTGCTCGGGTACGGGTACGAGCTGACCCAACCCGTTATTCTGCGTCTGCGAAATATGGGCATTCATCAACTATATATCGACGATCCGCGGACGGACGACATCATCGTCGAAGAGACGATCCGGGAAGAGACGCGGCGTCTGGTGCACGGTTCTCTCCAACAATGCATGGACTACGTCCGGGCGGGCGGTCCCGCCGGCGGCGGACGCGTCGTGACGTTCTCTCGGCTCGTCTCGGACAGCGTCAAGCATATCGTAGACGACATCGTCGCGAACCGTAACATGCCGATCGTCCACATTCGGGCGACGGCCGCGACGGGCGACAAGCTCGAGCACCATTTCGTCAATAACGCCTTGAACGTCTCCGTCTTCGCGACGAAGCTCGCCATGGCCGAAGGCGCCGCCGCGGACGAGCTGCGCACCGTATGCGCGGCCGCGCTGTTCCACGATATCGGCAAGCTGCTCGTCCCGCAGGAGCTGCTGTCGAAGCGTACGAGACTGAGCGACGAGGACCTGCGGACGCTCCGCCGCCATGCGGAGCTTGGCTACAGGCTGCTCAAGGACGATGGCAGCGTCTCGCTCGTCGCCGCGCAATGCGCGCTGCAGCATCACGAGCGGGTGGACGGCCTCGGCTACCCCTTCGGGCTGCGGGGCAATGCCATTCACCCGTATGCCAAGCTCATCGGCATGATCGACGCCTACGATGCGCTCGTCAGTCACCGCAGCTACCGGAACGCCATGCTGCCGCACGAAGCGATGGATTATCTTTACGCGAACGTCGAAAGCGCGTATGATCGTGGTAAGGTAGAGCAATTTAGAAACAAGGTAGCGATCTTCCCTCCAGGTACGACGGTCACGTTGAACACCGGCGAGAAGGGGGTCGTCTCCCGCCTCGACTCGTCGTGCTTGCAGCGGCCGACGATCCGCGTATTGACGAACCCTAACGGAGAAGAATTGAAAATCCCCTACGAACTCCAGCTCGCGAAGCATCTCAACATCATGATTCGATCCGTGGGCGACATCCGATCCTACGCCGGATAACAGGTCCTAAACCTCGCTGCAGAAAGGCCAGGGTTCGTCATGAGCGCCCTTATCGGGCTATTGCGCAACGTCCCTTTGTTTCAGGATTTGACGGAGGAAGAGCTGCGGACGATCTCTCCCTTGTTCCAAGAGAACAAGTGGAATCGCGGGAAGCTGCTCTTCATGGAGGGCGACCCGGGCGACGAGCTGTTCGTCGTGAAGTCCGGCGTCGTCAAGATTTATCGCTTCGACGACGAGAAGGAAATCATTCTGGCGCTGTTCGGTCCCGGAGACTTCTTCGGCGAAATGGCGGTCATTCAACCGGCTCTCAACCGCTCCGCCACCGCGGAAACGTTAGAGTCTTGTTCGATTTATACGATGAAGCGATCCGTCTTCTACGAGTTCATGGAGAAGCATCCGCGCATCTGCATTAAGCTGCTCGAGGTGACGGTGCAGCGCCTCCGGAACGCGAACGATCAAATTTACAACCTGACGTTTCTCGACGTCCGGTCGCGCATCATCCGCACGATTCTCCGTCTCGCGGAGGAGCGCGGCGTCAAGCTCGGCGACGGCCTGCTGGTCGACATTCGCATGACGCACCAGCAGCTGGCGAGCTTCGCGGGCACGGCGCGGGAATCGGCCACGAAGGTGCTGCAGGAGCTGTCCGAGGAAGGGATGATCATCGTCGAGAAGAAGCGGATTTTCCTCCCGGACCATGAGAAGCTGAAGGAACTGGCCGGATTGTGAATCGCGCGAGGTCGGAGGACCGATAGCCGCAGCGTTAGCCGGAGGGCGAGCCGCTGCGGCTATTTATCGTATATACTAGGATAGATCACTTAGGAGAGGCGCGAGATTCGGATGAAGTTGGTTTCTTGGAACGTGAACGGCCTGAGAGCTTGCATGAATAAAGGGTTTATTGACTTCTTTCGACGGTCGGAGGCGGACGTCTTCTGCGTGCAGGAGACGAAGCTGCAGGAAGGCCAACTCGACTTGGCGCCGTTCGAAGGGTATGAATCGTATTGGAACTATGCGGAGAAGAAGGGCTACTCCGGGACCGCGGTATTTACGAGGGTGAAGCCGCTCTCGGTTCGATACGGCCTCGAGGAGAACGCCGAACCGGAGGGTCGGGTCATTACGCTGGAGTTCGAGGACTTCTATCTAGTGAACGTGTACACGCCGAACGCTCGCCGCGACTTGTCGCGGCTCGACTTCCGCATGGAATGGGAGGATCGGTTCCTCGCATACCTGCTCGAGCTCGACGCCAAGAAGCCCGTCGTCGTCTGCGGCGATCTGAACGTCGCGCACGAGGAGATCGACATCAAGAACGCGAAGGCGAACCGGGGCAACTCCGGCTTTACGGACGAAGAGCGCGAGAAGATGACTCGGCTGCTGAACGCCGGCTTCGTCGATTCGTTCCGCAGCCTGTATCCCGATCGAGGGGACGTCTATTCGTGGTGGTCGTACATGCCGAAGGTGCGCGAACGGAACGTCGGTTGGCGCATCGATTATTTCTTGATTTCCGAGCGGCTGAAGCCGCGTCTCGTCGACGCCTCGATCGAGTGCGAGGTCATGGGCAGCGACCATTGCCCGGTCGCGTTGGAGCTGGCCGACGAGCGCGGATAAGCGCGTCGGTCGACAGACAGGCTCGGGCGGGGTACGTGCGGGAGCCGCCCCTCCCTCCCCCGGCGCCCGAGACTACTTCCCGGTTGCTTCCCGCTCCACCTTCTCCAGAAAGTCGGCGACGACCTTCCGGTTGTTGCTCTCCCCGCCGAGCTTCATCATCGCCCGTCCGACGAAGTTGACGCCCCGATTCGAGCCTTCGTACGCGAACCTCGTACGATCTTCGCTTATTCGACTCAGACGGAACATGAATTCGACCTCGAACGCCTTGGCGAGAACGAAGGCGAGACGCATCCGCTTTTCCTCCGGCGCGTCCTTATAATCCAATACGGACACTTCGTACGTCTCCGATCTCTTGCCTTCCCGGTACGTTTGCAGGAATGTGGAGCCGACGACCCCTTCCTTCCGCTCTTTCCACCGATTTTCCGCGATGTTCGGCATGATCCGATGCATGTTTTCGACGGCGAACAACGCCCATACCGTCTCGATGCCCGCATCGATGACGATCTCTTCCTTCCATTGAATCATGAGTCGTTCTCCCTTCCCGATGCCAGAAATTCGTCGATGTCTTTCATTTTCGCTTGGAGGCCGTCGATTTGCGACTGGATGCGAGCTCGCTTCTGCAGCAGCAAGCTCTCCAGGTTGGCGAACGACTCGTCGTTCATGACGGACACCATCTCTTGGATCGTGAACCCGAGACTACGCAGCTTGACGAGAAGAACGGCGAGGACGTACGAGCCGTTGTCGTAATACCGGTAGCCGTTGCTCGGATCGATGCGGGCCGGCTCGAGCAGCTTGATCTCGTCGTAGTATCTCAGCGTGTCTCTGCTGAGTCCCGTCATGGCCGAAAATTCGCTGACCTTGTACATTCTTCCGCCTCCTTTCGCAGCTTACACCTTGGGGCGCACCCCAAGGTCAACGGGGATTCGCCGGACAATTTTAGTTTCCCGTTCGGTAAGCGGAATCCCGCTCTGCTGCTGCGAATGAGAGGGACGACTTCCTGTTCGGGACAGAGCTCCTCGACGGCCCGAAATTCGCGGTTATGAAGGCTTTCATATGCCGCTTATCGCGCGAGAAGGCCGCGACAGTCAGCCTTCCCGGCAGACATCGCGGCCTCAATATCCCTAAATCGCTGTATACTTACTTCTCCCCCATGACGACCGGACGCGACGCGTCGCTGATCCAATCGCTCCAGCTTCCCGCGTACAGCTTCACGTTCGTGAATCCGACCTCGCGCAGCGCCAGCACGTTCGGGCACGCCGTCACGCCGGAGCCGCAATAGACGATGATCTCCTCGGCGCCCTGGTACGGCTCGAACCGCTTCATCTGCTCCTTCACGGAACGGTAGCGGCCTTCCGCGTCCAAGTTCGCCTTCCAGAACAAGTGACGAGCGCCCGGAATATGACCCGCGACCTTGTCGATCGGCTCCGCGATGCCGCGGTAGCGCGAATCTTCTCTCGAATCGAGCAGGACGACCTTCCCCGATTCGATCTTCTCCCGCTTGGCGGCGATATCCTCCGCGGTGACGAGCCAATCGCGGCGTACCTGCGGCACGAACCGCGTATCGACCGTCGGCGTCTCTTCGGCCCCGCTCGCCGTCGGATGTCCCGCCTGCTTCCACGACGCGAAGCCCCCGTCCAGGATGCAGGCTTCGTCATGACCCATATACGCGAGCAGCCACCAGAGGCGCGACGCCATCGCGCCGCCTTGATCGTCGTAGGCGACGACGCAGCGGCCCTTCGTTATGCCGATGCGAGACAGCTTGTCGGCCAGCTCGTCGACGTCCGGCAGCGGATGCCGTCCGCCGGCGCCGTCTTCGCGCTTCGGGGCGGAGAGGTCCTTCTCCAAATCTAAATAAAAGGCGCCCGGAATGTGCTCCGTCACGTAAGCGTCGGCACCCGATTGCGGTTGTCCCAGCGCGAAGCGGCAGTCCACGAATACCGCCCCCCGGTCCTTCCACTTCGCATACGCCTTCTCCAAACTTACGATATGCCGCATTCACTACACCCTTTCCGTTTTCCGTACAACCTGACACAAGCGCTTTCTGCTATATTAGCAGAGAGTCCGAATCGTGAGAAGTGTCGTCCGCACATTATAATCAAACTGTAATATTTCGAAAAGGAGTCCGAAGCTATGCATCCGACCGAGCCGATCGAGCCGACCGACGCTTCCGAATATATGTTAACGCCGATGACCGAGCGCGACGCCGCCGAAATCTGCGAATGGCGGTACCCCGCGCCGTACGATATTTATCAATGGCCCGCGTGGGGTGTCGCCGTCCGCGAAGGGCGCGACTTCGCCGACCCGGCGCTCCGGGAGCGCCATTACCGCGCCGTGCGGCGCGACGGCCGACTCTGCGGCTTCGCGCAGTGGCTTCCGCTCGTCGCCGAAGACGGCCCGCCGGTCGTGCGCCTCGGCTTGGGGCTGCATCCGGACGACTGCGGCTCGGGCCGGGGCGCCGGCTTCGCGGCGTTCCTCGCCCGGGAAACCGCGGCGCTTCACTCCGGCTGCGTCGTCGACCTCGAGGTCGAGAAGGACAACGTTCGCGCGATAAGAGCGTATGAACGAGCCGGCTTCCGCGCGGTCGACGAATACGAGCTGCCGATTCCCGGAAGAGGCGCGGGCTTCGTCGTCAACATGATTTATCTTCCATTGGCGCGAAGCTAAAAAAATAGCGAATCCTGCCGATATATATCGTAGATTCTTTCATCGTGTCGAAAGTTAATATAATATAGGAAGTATTGGTACATACGGCAGAGGAGCGTGCTTTGACATGGAGAAGTCAACGATTATCGGTTTGGTGCTGGCGTTCGTCTCGGTATTCGTCGGGATGGCGCTGAAGGGGGCGCCGCTTTCCAATCTTATTAATTTACCTGCGTATTTGATCATATTCGGGGGAACCGCGGCGACGGTATTCATCGCGTTCCCGATGTCCGAGCTTAAGAAATTCCCGAAATTAATGAAGATCGCGATTCTGGGCCAGAAGCACATCGGCAAGCCGGAAATCATCCGGATGTTCATGGAATGGGCGACCATTACGCGCCGCGAAGGACTGTTAGCGCTCGAGAGCAAGGTCGACGAGATCGAAGAGCCGTTCCTGCGCAACGGCATGCGGATGATTATCGACGGCAACGATCAGGATTTCGTCCATGACGTGCTCATGGAAGAGGTGCACGCGATCGAGGAACGCCATAAATCCGGCGCGCTCATCTTCACCCAGGCCGGTACATACGCGCCGACGCTCGGCGTCCTCGGGGCCGTCGTCGGCCTCGTCGCCGCCCTCGGCAATCTGTCCGATATCGAGAAGCTCGGCCACTCGATCGCGGCGGCGTTCATCGCGACGCTGCTCGGCATCTTTTCCGGCTACGTACTGTGGCATCCGATCGCAAACAAGCTTAAGCGGTATTCAAAACAAGAGATCGAACTGAAGACGATGATGGTCGAAGGTCTCCTCTCCATCCAATCCGGCGTCTCCACGGTCGCGATCAGTCAGAAGCTCTCCGTCTATCTAACCCCAAGCGAGCGGGCGGCAGAGCAGAAGGGGGAAGCGGCCGGTGAGCAAAAAACAGCGCAAGCATGATCATGAAGAGCATATCGACGAGTCGTGGCTGATCCCGTACGCCGATCTGTTGACGCTTCTGTTGGCCTTGTTCATCGTATTGTTCGCCTCCAGCCAGATCGATCAGAAGAAATTCGAACAGATCAAGATGTCGTTCCAGGCCGCGCTTAGCGGCGGACCGAGCTTTATGGAGAACGTCTCCCCCGTCCCGAGCCGCGACAGCGTCGGGATCGACAACGAGGGCAAGCGAGAGAAGGACGAGCAGAGCGAGAGCCAGCTGGAGGAGCAGCTGCGGAAGAAAGAGACGGAGCAGCTGCTCGAGTTGAAGCGCAAGATCGACCGATACATCGACGAGAACGGCTTGACGACCCAGCTCGAAACCCAGCTCGACAACCAACAGCTGAAGATCACGATCAGCGACAACACGCTGTTCGCTTCGGGGAGCGCGCAGCTGAAGCCGGAATCCCGCGCGTTGGCCGGCACGATCTCGGAGCTGCTCGAGCAGTACCCGAGCTACGAGGTCGTCGTCTCGGGCCACACGGACAACGTGCCGATCAAGACGTCGCAATTCCCGTCCAACTTCCATCTGAGCGCCGAACGCGCGCTCACGTTCATGGCCGTGCTGCTGGAAAATCCGGACGTCGGCGAAGACCGCTTCTCCAGCGTCGGATACAGCGAGTACAAGCCGGTCGCCTCGAACGACACCGCGGAAGGACGGGCGCAGAACCGCCGCGTCGAAGTGTCCATCGTCCGGAATATTCAATAGCCGATTTTCTCGTTCGAACCCCGCTCCCGGCGGGGTTTTTGTATGGGTCGTTCGAACTGTGGTATCATAGGGACAGCGCGGCATTTTCGAAATTAAGAAGGAAAAAGGTGTGAACGCATGACGACCGAAACGAAACCGTACAGAGTCTTGCTCTACTATAAATATGTGACGATCGAGAACTACGAAGAATTCGCGAAGGAGCACTTGGCGTATTGCAAGGAGCTCGGCGTGAAGGGACGCATTCTCGTCGCCCGCGAAGGCATCAACGGAACGCTGTCCGGAACGGTGGAGCAGTCGCAGGCGTACATGGATTACATGCATGCTCATCCGTTGTTCCAAGACATGATCTTCAAGGTGGACGAGGCGGACGGGCACGCGTTCAAGAAAATTTTCGTCCGCCCTCGCCCCGAGCTGGTGACGTTCCGGCTGGAGGACGACATTAACCCGAACGAGCTGACGGGTAAGCGGCTGAAGCCGAAGGAGTTCATGGAGGCGCTGCAGCAAGAGGACGTCATCGTCCTCGACGGCCGCAACGACTACGAGTTCGACGTCGGCCACTTCCGCGGCGCGATCCGACCGGAGGTCGAATCGTTCCGGGAGTTCCCGGAGTGGATTCGGGAGAACCTGTCGCAGTTCAAGGACAAGAAGGTGCTGACGTATTGCACGGGCGGCATCCGCTGCGAGAAGCTGTCGGGCTTCCTGATCCGCGAGGGCTTCCAGGACGTCAGCCAGCTGGACGGCGGCATCGTGACGTACGGCAAGGATCCGGAAGTGCAGGGCCGGCTCTGGGACGGCAAGCTGTACGTGTTCGACGAGCGCATCACGGTGCGCGTGAACCAGACCGACGAGGAGACGGTCGTCGGCAAGTGCCTTCACTGCGGCACGCCGTCGGAGAAGTACATCAACTGCACGTACGACTTCTGCCACAATCACCATATCGTGTGCGAGGCTTGCGAAGAAGCGAAGAGCGGGTACTGCTCCGAGGAATGCGAGGAGAAGGACGCGGCGCTGCAATCGACGAGAGCGAATTAAGATGCAAGGGGCCGTTCCCTCAAGTAGATCCACTCTACTTGGGGGGCGGCCCCTTGCTCGTTCTTCCCTTTTACAACGACCCTCCTGTACTCCGACGATGCGGCTCGGCGGATACCGGCGGCGGCGCAGGCGACATCCGCGGCGTTCGCTCCCGGCTTAGCAGCCGGCCGAAGAACGAGGCGAGCGACTGCTGGAACAGCATGCCGAGCACGACGGGCACGGCGACCGGCGGCGCGAAGTACGTCACCGCGAGCACCGCTCCCGCGCTAATGTTGCGCATGCCGCCGTTCAGCGTCAGCGCGACGATCGTGCCCCGATCGGCCTTCAGCCATCGCCCGGCCAGCCAGCCGAGCCCGTAGCCCGCCGCCGCCAGCGCGAGCACCGTCCCCGCGATGCCGAGCAGCCGGGCGTCGACGCGCTGCAGGTACGGCGCGACGACCGATGCGTTGATGGCGACGACGACGCCCATCGCCACCTTCGAGAACGGGCTGAGACGCGGTCCCCACACTTCCTTGACGCGGCCGCGCGTCCACTGATTCAGCGCCATGCCGAGCAGCGACGGCAGCACGATCATCCAGAACAGCCCCTGCATCATCGCGGCCGTATCCATCTGCACCTTCGCCCCGATCAAATAAGACACCGTATGCGGCACGACGAACGGAGCCAGCATCGTGTCGACCAGAATGATGGAGAGCGTCAACGGCGTGTTGCCCTTCAGGATGGCGACCCAGACGAAGCTGGTGATGCCGGTCGGGATCGCCGCGGCGACGACGAGGCCGGTAATCGTATACGCGTCGTTCGGGTACAACGCATGCCCGACGGCGAGCGCCAGCAGCGGCATCGCCGCGTGGAGGATGCCCAGCGTAACGAAGAGAGGCATCGGATGGGCGAGCACGCCCATGAACTGCTTCAAGCTCATGCCGATGCTGCCCGAGAACGTCATGAACGCGAAAATCCAAGGCGTCCACTCCCGGTAGCCCGAGAGGTAGCCTCCAAGCAGGACGCCGATGCAGACGCTGACCGGCGTAATAAGCGGGAGCGCCTTCTCCAAGCCCGCATTGATTCGTGCCAACATATCGCGAACGCCTTCTTTTTCCGTTGTTGTCCCCTAATCGTAATGATCGACCGCCGCGCCGTCAATGGTTTTTACCCTCGCTTAACACATGAATCCCGGCGCTATGCTAGAATGCTTCTGAGAGGAAGGGATTCGGATGAAACACGGATGGCTGCAGTCGTTCGCGACCGCGCTGAAGCTGGGGCTGCTCTCGTTCGGGGGGCCTACGGCGCATATCGGATATTTTCGGGAAGAGTACGTAAATCGGAAAAAGTGGCTCGACGACCGCAGCTTCGCCGACCTGGTTGCGCTCTGTCAGCTGCTGCCGGGACCGGCGAGCAGCCAGGTCGGCATCGCGATCGGCTGGATGCGCGCCGGCTGGCTCGGCTCCCTCGCCGCATGGATCGGCTTCACGCTGCCGTCCGCGGCGATTCTCGCCGCCTTCGCCTGGGTGCGGTCGTCCGTGCCGGGCGCGGCGGACGCCGGCTGGCTTCGCGGCCTCGAGCTGGCGGCGGTCGCCATCGTGGCGTCCGCCGTGCTCGGCATGGGCCGCACGCTGGCGCCGGACAAGCCGCGCGTCGCGATTCTCGTCGCGACCGCGGCCGCCGTGCTGCTGCTGCCGTACGCCTGGACGCAGGTCGCGGCCATCGCGGCCGCCGGCGCGATCGGCTTCGCGCTGAAGCGCGGCGCGGCACCGGCCGCCGAGGCGTCGCCTCCCGCCGCCGCGGCGCGCGGGCGCTTCGGCGCGGCGGCGCTGCTGCTCCTCTTCGCCGCGCTGCTCGTCGGGCTGCCGATCGCCCGCGAAGCCGGCGCCTTGCCGCCGCTGCTCTCGCTGTTCGAGAGCTTCTACCGCGCCGGGTCGCTCGTCTTCGGCGGCGGCCACGTCGTGCTGCCGCTGCTCGAGCGCGAGGTCGTGCCGAGCGGCTGGGTATCCGCCGAATCGTTCGCGGCCGGTTACGCGGCGACGCAGGCGATGCCGGGACCGCTGTTCACGTTCGCGTCGTATCTCGGCGCCGACTCGCACGGCTGGGCCGGCGCGGCCGTCGCCACCGCGGCGATCTTCCTGCCCGGCTACCTGCTCGTCATCGGCGCGCTGCCGTTCTGGCAGTCGCTTCGCCGCATCGCCGGCGTCGCGCACGTCGTCTACGGCATCAATGCCGCCGTCGTCGGTCTGCTGCTCGCGGCGCTGTACGACCCGCTCTTCACGGGCGCCGTGACCTCGTCCGCCGACTTCGCGATCGCCGCGGCGCTCTACGCCTTGCTCGCCTACTGGAAGCTTCCGCCGTGGGCGTTGGTCGCTGTCGCCGCGCTGACGGGCGCGGTCGTCTTCGGCTGGTAACGCGATCGACGAACGAATAAATCGACGCATCGATCCGGATCCCCGGTCGATGCGTCGATTTCGTTTGCCTTCAATATTCCACTTTCCGTACCGAAGCGGCCCACGCCTCGAACGGCGCGGCGTAGCCCTCCGGCGTAATGCGAACCATCGGCAGCCGCCGATCCGCCATCGGCCGCTCCAGCTCGTCGTAAATAAACTTATCGTCGAACGCGATCGCCGCGGCTTCGTCCTTCGTGCCGGCGAAATATACCGCCTTCGGGCGCGCCCAGTAAATCGCCCCGATGCACATCGGACACGGCTCGCAGCTCGTGTACAGCTCGCAGTCCGAGAGCTGGAACGATCCCAAGACGCGGCACGCCTCGCGAATCGCCTGCACCTCGGCGTGCGCCGTCGGATCGTTCTTCTTCGTCACCTCGTTCACCCCGGTCGCCACGATGCGACCGTCCTTCACGATGACGGCGCCGAACGGCCCGCCGTTCCCGGTCGTTACGTTATTCTCGGCGAGTCGGACCGCTTCTTCCATGAAGCGCCGTTGCTCCTCTGTTCCGTTCATGTCATGCCCCCTTGGTTTCAATGATCGGCAGCCGAATGTCCACCTTCGTGCCGACGCCTTCCTCGCTCTCGATCGCGAGACGCCCGCCGTGCTGCTCGATGATGTTGAAGCTGATCATCAGCCCGAGTCCGGTGCCGTTCTCCTTCGTCGTGAAGAACGCCTGGCCGAGCTTCGCGAGTTGCTCTCGCGAGATGCCGACGCCTTGATCCGCGACGGTCACTCGCACGAAGGCGCCCTCGCGCTCCAGCGCAATCGTCAATTCCCCCCCGTTCGGCATCGCCTCGACGGCGTTCTTCAACACGTTCAAGAACACCTGCTTGATCTTCGTCTCCTCGCAGCGCACGACGACGCCCTCCGCTCCGGGCCGGACGAGCGTCGCGATCTGCACGTTGTACAAGATCGCTTGCGTGTTCACGAGCGTTAGGATCGCCTCGAGCAGAGGCATCAACGCTTTATTTTCGAAATCGAGCGCCTTCGGCTTCCCGAGCAACAGCAGCTCGCTGGTGATCGCGTGAATCCGGTCGATCTCCGAAAGCATGATCTGCGTGTAGTACGTCGGGTCGTTCTTATGGGACAGCTGCATAAAGCCCTTCAGGCTCGTAAGCGGATTGCGGATTTCATGCGCGATCCCGGCCGCCAGCTCGCCGACGACGGCCAGCTTCTCCGATTGCTGCAGCAGCTCGCGGTTCCGCTTCATCTCCGAGATGTCCTTCAGGATGCCGTACACGCCGACGATGCGGTTGCCTGACAACACCGGAACGTACGACACTTCGACGTCGACGTTCGTCTTGTCCTTGCAGACGCAGACGGAGTCGAAGTGCTGCGGACGTCCCTCCGCGGCCATGGCGAACGCCTCGCGGGCCCGGGGACGCCGATGCTCGGGGAACCAGGCATCGAACGGCATGCCCTGCAGCTCGCCCTTCGAATATCCGGTAAGCCGTTCGCTCTGCTCGTTCGTATCCATCGACTGCCCTTGCAGCGAGTACAGGCTTACGGCTTCCCGGGTGAATCGCATCAGCCCCCGTTCCGCCGTCCGGATGTCCCGATAGAGTTTGCGCAGCGCCAGGCCGAAGACGGCGAAGAGGACGGCGTTCGATCCCGCGATCCATACGTACCGCGCAGGCCCGACCAATACGCTGCTGAGCCACCAGTCGATCGCAAGTGCGACCGACGCCAAGGCGACGTACGCGACCGTTCTCATCCCCATCCTCACTCACCTGCCTTCCGGTTCTTCGGAACATAAAGAAGACCTAACTCCCGTTTAGAAAGCTAGGCCATGATAAGACGGCATCCAACGGATGTTTCTCTCATTTACCGTTCCCTTATTTCAATTGAAAGCAGACGATGCCTTCGTCGTTCAGGAAATTCCAATCGACGAATACGTTCTCCAGCGGTCCTCCCAAGAGACGGGCGAAGACCGGGCTTTGCTGGAAGTGCTCCTTCTCCAGTCGATCCTTCGCGATGCGCAGCTCTCGGTCGAAGCCGCGTCCGAGAAGGGCTTTCTCGATCGGGATCAGAATTCCGACGCGCATGACGACGATCAGCTTCGGCGCGATCGCGTGGATCTCTACCCCTTCGGGCACCTTCTGCACGTACCCGCTGATGCGATTCACTTCCTCGCGGAACGCCTCGACGTCCATCGCGGTGCGCAGCGGCGGCAAGTCGATCGTCCGCGCGAAGGGGAGCTCCTTCTCGAAGACGGCGATGACGACGCCCGCGTTGTTGGCGTAGTTCCAATCGTGATAGAAGCGATCGACCTCGACGCCGAGCGATACGCTGATCACGCCCCTGAGCTCGGGAAGCATCGAGGAGACGATGATCGACCGCGTCGTGTCGACGCTGTCTTCCTTGCCGTGCTGCAGCAGCACTTCTTCCATCGGGGAGAGAAATCCCCGGATCGTAATGACCAAAAATCGGCTGCCGGCCGACGCGAAGCACGCTTCCGGGCCGCGCCCGAACTTCTGCCGCAGCAGCTTACTGACATAGCTGCTAATCTTCTTCAATTCCTCTTGAATCATCATGTCCGCTCGCTTCACCGAATCCTCTTGGTCTGTTTCCATTCCAGATGAATCAGCGACTTCCATGACGCCAATCATGTCCATATTAGCATATTTTAGTACGTCCGGGAAGTCGTACGCGCTCCGGCGCATCGGCATTCCCGTTCCTCCGCGGCGTCTCGCCATTGCAATACCGCCCCCTCTACTCGTTTGATCCCTCGGATGCCGGCCGAATCCTCCGCGAGACGGAAGCATGCGAGGTCCTTCCGTTTCGCCTCCGCCATGACGTCGATCCGCGGCAGTCCCGCCTCGCGGCATCCCTGGAGGAACGCGGCGATCGGCCCCAGCGCGCCGAAGCGCTTATAAGCGAACGTGGAACTCGGCGTATTATTGAAGAGGGCGAGCGCCGTCGACACGTAACCGAGACGTATTTCCATGACGTCAGCGTCCTCCGTCGACCGTTGTACCTTTACTTTTTCCCAGAATCGAACAATTCACCCGTAACGACGACGAGCCGGCCCGGGATGTTCCCGGGCCGGCTCGAAACGCGCCTTCGTTATGCGTAATACGGCGAAATCATCAAGTAGACGACGACGCCCGTCAAGCTGACGTACAGCCAGATCGGCATCGTCCACCGCGCGATCTTGCGATGCTTCGCCGTCTGATTCGTCAATCCGCGCGCCGTCGTCACGAGCGCCAGCGGCACGATGGCGATGGCGAGCAGGATGTGCGTGATCAGGATGAAGAAGTATACGTACCGAAGCGCGCCTTCGCCGCCGTACGCCGTCGATTCCGTCGCGTAATGGTATGTCACGTACGACAGCAGGAACAGCGTCGTCGACGCGAACGCCGCGAAGATGAAATTGCGATGCATCCGGATGTTGCGCTGCTTAATGAAGAAGAGCGCCGCCAGCAGGAAGACGAACGTGAAGCTGTTGAAGATCGCGTTCAGCATCGGGAGGATCGTCCAGTCGATATGATCGAGCCCCTCGGCCTCCGGCAGGAAAAACAGGATCGCCACGAGCGCGTTGATCGCGATGGACAGCGTCACGATGAGAGGGGTATAGTTCCGTTCTTGAGTCGGTGCCACTTGATTCCCGTCCTTATCCTTGGAATACGTGCTACCTCCATCATAATGAAAACGAACCGCCTCGCGCAAACTCCCGCCCCCGATGTAACCAAACGTTCACACTTCGACTTCCGCCGCGAATCCGGATTACGCCTGCGCCGCGATGGCGGGCGTACCGGCGGCCGTCCCGGAGGACGTCGGCGCGCCGGCTTCCGCTCTCGCTCCGCCCTGCTGCAGCTGATACATCTGGTAGTACTTCCCGCCGAGCGCCATCAGCTCGTCGTGGCTGCCGCGTTCGGCGACGACGCCCCGATCAAGCACGAGAATCTGGTCGGCGCTCTTGATCGTCGACAGTCGATGCGCGATGACGAACGTCGTGCGCCCTTGCTTCACGACGTCCAGCGCCTCTTGGATGACCGCTTCCGTCTCGGTGTCGATGTTCGACGTCGCTTCGTCCAGAATCAGAATGGCGGGATCGTAAGCGAGCGCGCGGGCGAACGAGATGAGCTGGCGCTGGCCTGCGGAGAGCGTGCTGCCCTTCTCGATGACGGGCTCGTCGATGCCGTTCGCGAGCGATGCCAGCATCCGCTCGCCGCCGACGTCCTTCAGCGCCTTCTCGATGCGCTCGCGCGAGATGGACGGATCGTCCAGCGATACGTTCGAGGCGATCGTGCCCGTGAACAGGAACGGATCCTGCAGCACGATGCCCATATGGCGGCGCAGCGTCTGCCGCGGCAGCGTGTTGATGTCGACGCCGTCCACCGTAATCCGGCCGGAGTCGACGTCGTAAAACCGGAAGAGCAGGTTCAAGATGGAGCTCTTGCCCGAGCCGGTATGCCCGACGAGGGCCACCGTCTGGCCTTGCTTCGCCTCGAACGAGATGCCCTTGAGCACCGGCTCCCCTTCCTTATAAGAGAAGCAGACGTCGTCGAATTTCACGTCGCCGCGGTACCGAGGCATCGTCTCGTCCGATACGTCCTCTCCCTTCTCGTCCAGCAGAACGAACACCCGCTCCGCGCTGACGAGCGCCTGCTCGAGGTTCGGCAGCTGGTTGACGATGTTGACGACCGGCTGGAACATCCGGTTCAGGTAGTCGACGAACGCGTACAGCACGCCGAGCGACACCGCGCCCTGCACCCCGTTGATCGAGACGCCGCCGAAATACCAGATCATCGCGACGAAGGCGACGTTCCGGAACACGCCGACCAGGTTGTGCGACGTCAGCGAGTTCAGGCGCAGCATCTTGTTGCGGTAGTCGAAGTACCGCGTGTTCATCGTCTCGAACTCCGTCTCCGTCTGCTTCTCGCGGCGGAACGCCTGGATGATCGGCATGCCTTGGATCGATTCGTTGATCATGCCGTTCATCTCGCTCAGCGTGGACCGAATGACGCGGTTGTAGCCCGCCGCGAACTTCCGGTACACGACGATCCACAGCGCGAGCAGCGGAATGACGATCGTGCAGGCGAGCGCGAGCCGCGCGTCCAGGAAGAACATCGCTCCGATAATCGCCAGGATATATAAGGTCCCTGAGAAAAAGTTCGCGAGCACCGTCACGTACAGCTCTTTAATCGCTTCGGTGTCGTTCGTAATACGCGAGACGACCTTGCCGGCCGGCAGGTTGTCGAAGTAACGGATCGGCAGCTTGTTGATGTGCGCGAACACGTCGTCGCGCATCTTGCGGATGATCCGGTTCGCCGACGCCTGCAAATAATACCGCTGCCCCCAGCTGAAGCCGGCCGAGACGAGCAGCAGTCCCAGATACAGCCAGGACAGCTGCAGAATGCCGTCGACCTCCGGGCGGTAGAAGGCGAAGATGTCGGCGTTCGATAAGACGCTCGCCTCGTAGACGCGGCTCTCGCCGCCGCGTACGATACGAAGGCTGCCGTCCTCGGTGATCGACCGCTCGCCGTCCGTTTCGATCCCGCCGGGCACGAAGACGAACCCGCGGCCGACCTGCAGCACGCGCGCCTCCTCGCCCCGGGCTTCGCCTTCGGCGAACCGGTCCGCCCGCTTCCAGAGCGCGCCTTCGAACGGCACCGTCTTCGCGTCCTCGGCCGTCGCGCGGTACCACGATTGCTCGATGCCCGCGATGTGCACATCGATCATGCGCTTCGCGATGAACGGGCCGACGAGCTCCGTGCCGATCGCGATCAGCAGCATCGCGAGCGCGAAAATAATCGTTTTCTTATAGGTCATTGCATATTGGAACAGTCGCTTCCCCGGCTTCGCGCGTCGTACCGCGTCCCGGTCCAGCTCCCATTCGAAGTCCTCGTCATGCATACGTTGGGATCCCTCCCGCTTTCTCTATATTGTCTTCGGCATAGTCTTCGGCGGTCCGCTAGACGACCGCGTCCGCGCTATTGGATGCCTCCGCCTGCTGCCGTTCGTATTGCTCCTTGTACCAACCGCCTCGCGAGAGCAGCGCCTCGTGCGTGCCTTCCTCGACGACGCGTCCTTCGTCCAACACGAGGATGTGGTCGGCGTGCTGGACGGCCGAGATGCGGTGCGTAACGATGATCGTCGTCTTCCCTTGGCGGGAACGGCGAATGTTGCCGATAATTTCCGCTTCCGTCTTCGCGTCGACCGCCGACAGCGCATCGTCGAGAATGAGAATTTGCGGATCGGCGAGCAGCGCCCGCGCGATCGATACCCGCTGCTTCTGGCCGCCCGAGAGCGCCACGCCCTTCTCGCCTACGAGGGTGCCGATTTTGCTCGGCAAGAACTCCAAGTCCTTCTTGAACGCCGACAGCTCGATCGCTTCGTCGAGCCGATCCGCGCCGGCCTCGCCCTTCGCGTACAAGATGTTCTCTCGCACCGAACGCGAGAACAGGAACGGGCTCTGCGGCACGTAGCCGATCCAGCCCTTCAGGTCGTCGTACGCGAGCCGCTCGATCGGCACGCCGCCGATCGAAATCTCGCCTTCGCCGGCCGGGTATTCGCGAAGCAGCTGCTTCACGAACGTCGTCTTGCCGCTACCCGTCCGTCCGACGATGCCGAGCGTCCGGCCCGGCTCGAGCGTCACGCTGACGCGGTCGAGGTTGACCGTCTCCGAGGTCGGGTAGCGGAACGTGACGTCGCGGAACTCGATCGCGCCCGCTTGCGCCGCGCGCTGCGGCTCCGGGTGCTCCCGGACGTCCGGTTCGTACGACAGCGTCTCGTTCACGCGGTCGAGCGACGCGTTGCCGCGCTGCATAATGTTGATCAGCTCGCCGATCGCGAACATCGGCCAGATGAGCATGCCGAGGTAGACGTTGAACGTGACCAGCGCGCCGACCGTCAATTCGTTGTGGAAGACGAGGTAAGCGCCGTACCCGATGCCGATCAGGTAGCTCAGGCCGACGACGATCTTGATCGTCGGCTCGAAGAGCGCGTCGACGCGGGCGACGGCGATGTTCTTATCGAGCACGTCGCCGGTCACGCCGGCGAACCGCTTCTCCGCGGCCCGCTCCTGCACGAACGCCCGGATGACGCGCACGCCGGAGATCGTCTCGAGCACGCCGTCGTTCATGTCGCCGAAGGCGTCCTGCGCTTGCTTGAACCGGGTGTGAATCCAGTTCCCGTACACTTGAATGCAGATCGCCAGCACCGGCAGCGGAATGATCGCCGCGAGCGTCAGCTTCCACGAGACGAGCGTCGTCATGACGACGAGCAGCGTCAACATCCACACCGTCGAATCGACGAGCGTCAGAATGCCGAATCCGGCCGTCATCGAGACGTCCTTCAGGTCGTTCGTCGCGCGGGCCATCAGATCGCCGGTCCGGTTTTTCTCGTAAAACGTCGGCGTCATCTTCAGCAGATGCTTCATGAGGCGCGACCGCAGCAGCCGCTCGACGACGAAGGCGCCGCCGAACAAGCGCGACATCCATATGTACGTCACGCCGTACACGACGACGGCGATGCCGCCTAATAACAGAAGCGTCTCCGCCAGCTTCGGCATCGTCAGCGCGCCCTGCTGGATCGAATCGATCGTGTCGCCCACCAGCTTCGGCGGAATAATTTCCAGAATCCCGACGAAAATCAACAGCGGAATCGCGATCGCGTACCGCTTCCATTCCAGTCGGAAAAACCAACCTAGTTTTCCTAATACGGATAACATGTTACAATTCCAACCCCTCTCCTATGCGAAAAAAAAGCACACCGCTCTGACGTATGCGCGGTGTGCTTCGTTCATTCCTCGAATGAAATGAAAAAGCGCACGCCACGAATGTGAAGATTCGTGACCTGCGCTTGTGAATCCGTATATGACGCGTGCCGGAGACGCTATGCCGACGAGGCGAGCGTCCCGGTACGCGAATCCGGAGACAAGGAGGTCACGCAATGGCCGACGAATCCATGGAGACGACGAACGCGCATTCCTGCATTGACGTTGGACAACATTGCGATCCCTCCCTTCCGTTTCACTCGAGTAGTATGTAGCCAATTGTTTACAAGTGGTAAATTACCATGCCCTCGTCTACGGTGTCAACTTCTTTTTTTGTGCGCTTGTCCGGGCGAGGTCGGCAAGGGCGTAGTCCTGCCCCTCCGGTTCTCACCGATCGAACGCCGATATCAACTGCTCAAATTTTGACGCGTTCGCCGCAAACTACTCAAATTTTGACACGTTCCCCCGCCGCCGATCGGCGCCGTCCCGCTCCACCGCAGCCCGCCAACCGAACGCCTCTGCCAACTGCTCAAATTTTGACGCGTTCGCCGCGAACTACTCAAATTTTGACGCGTTCCCCCGCCGACGATCGGCGCCGTCCCGCTCCACCGCAGCCCGCCAGCCGAACGCCTCTGCCAACTGCTCAAATTTTGACGCGTTCGCCGCGAACTACTCAAATTTTGACACGTTCCCCCGCCGACGATCGGCGCCGTCCCGCTCCACCGCAGCCCGCCAACCGAACGCCTCTGCCAACTGCTCAAATTTTGACGCGTTCGCCGCGAACTACTCAAATTTTGACACGTTCCCCCGCCGCCGCGCGCACGAAAAAACCTCCCGAGGGATTGCCTCGAGAGGTTACAACTTCAGCCCGCCCGGCTCGATCCGTCGCCGTCCGACGGCGGCAGCAAGCCCAGCTTGTCGAAGACGAGCACCGCGTTGCGGACGGCCGTAGCGTTCACGCGCGGAAATCGGGGGCGGAGGAGCCGGCACAACGCATCGACGGACGGACGCGCGGCCTCCCCGTGCATCGTCTCCAGCACGGCGCGGCGCAGCGGCGTCAGTCGAATGTGCAGGCGCTCCAGCTTCTCGCGAGCGGCCGCGAGCGTCGGCGCGGATTCCATCGGCGACCCCTCCCCATTTTCCACAGTTTCAGTATATTATTGATGCCTCGCCGCAGCCACCTGCGACAAGTAACCGGAGATGTCGACGCCGAGACCTGACGCGATGCGCTCCCCGAGCTCCCGATCGCCGCGGAAGAAGTTGCAGATCGCAAGCAGCCGCGTCCGCTCGTGGACCGCGCTCAATTCGTCGACCAAGTTCGCGACCAGATTGTCCTGCTCTTCCTTCGTGAACTTGCGATACGTGTAGCCGACTTGCCCGAAGTCGTTCGTCTTCGCGATTCTTTGACGGCCGGCGTTGCCGCTGAGCGGCATGCTGCTGTCGCGGTACTCCGGCGCCTCCTTCGGCGCGTCCGCGTGGCGGTTCGGCTCGTAGTTGATCGACGAGTCGTTCTGCTTCGTCTGCATGAAGCCGTCGCGCTGATTGTTGCGCACCGGCGCGTACGGACAGTTGATCGGCAAGTGCAAATAGTTCGCGCCCAGACGGTAACGTTGCGTATCCGGATACGAGAACAGCCGGCCCTGCAGCAGCTTATCCTCGGACGCTTCGATGCCGGGAACGAGCGCGCTCGGCGCGAACGCGACCTGCTCGACCTCCGCGAAGAAATTGTCCGGATTGCGGTTCAGCGTCATCGTGCCGACCTTCTGCAGCGGAATTTGCTCCTCCGGCCACAGCTTCGTCGGATCGAGCGGATCGAAGTCGAAGCTGTCCAGATCCTCCGGCGCGACGATCTGCACGCACAAATCCCACTTCGGGAAGTTGCCCGCGGCGATGTTGTCGTACAAGTCGCGCGTCGCGTGATTGAAGTCGTTCCCTTGCACTTCCTTCAGCTGCGCCCGCGTCAAGTTCCGGATGCCTTGATGCGGCACCCACTTGTATTTCACGTACACGTAGTTGCCGTGCGCATTGATCCACTTGAAGGCGTGGACGCCGTTGCCCTCCATCTCCCGGTAGTTCGCCGGCGTGCCGTAGTCGGACATGACCCACGTCATCATATGCGTCGACTCCGGCGTGAGGCTCATGAAGTCCCAATAGCGGTCGCCCGATTGAATGTTCGTGTCCGGCGCGGGCTTGAGCGAATGTACCATGTCCGGGAACTTGATCGCGTCGCGGATGAAGAACACCGGCAGGTTGTTGCCGACGAGATCGTAATTGCCTTCCTCGGTGTAAAACTTCGTCGCGAAGCCGCGCGGATCGCGCGCCGTCTCCGGCGAGCCTTGCCCGTGGATGACGGTGGAAAACCGGACGAAGACCGGCGTCTCCGTGCCCGGCTCCTGCAGAAACTTCGCTTTCGTATATCTCTTCATGCTGTTCTCGAGGACGAAGACGCCGTGAGCGCCCGAGCCTCTCGCGTGCACGACGCGCTCCGGGATCCGCTCCCGGTCGAAGTGCGCGAGCTTTTCGATGAGATGATAGTCTTCTAGCAATGTCGGTCCGTTCGGACCGGCCGTGCGGGAATTCTGGTTGTCGCCGACGGGGACGCCTTGGTTCGTCGTGAGAAAATTACGTTCTTGTTCGCTCATCGATTCCTTCACCTCGTTAATATTTTTCATAATTATTATTTTATAATAATTCTAAACTAGTTATGATTATAATTCTATTGAGAATCGTTGTCAATAGATAGAATTAACAATCGGTTAACACGCAACCCCCGAAAATATAGTATGCTAATAGAGTATTTTCATATCTTTATAGAGCGTATAGGAGGAAAGAACCGAATGCCCTATCTCACGACGAAGAAAGCTCCACGGAAAGCCTTGATCGTGGCCGCCGCCACGAGTCTCTTGGCCGGCCTGTTCGCCGTCCAGCCGCAAGCCCGGGCCGCGGATCCGAGCGACCTGACCGTCATCTTCACCAACGACACGCATGCGCATCTCGACAACGTCGCTCGCCGCTGGACCGCGATCCAGGACATTCGCGCGGAGACGCCGAATTCGATCCTCTTGGACGCCGGGGACGTATTCTCCGGTACGCTGTACTTCAATCAATATGTTGGACAAGCCGACCTAGGGTTCATGAACGAAATGGGCTACGACGCCATGGTGCCGGGCAATCATGAATTCGATAAGGGTCCCGCTCCGTTCGCCGATTTCGTGGCGAAGGCTTCGTTCCCGATCCTCAGCGCGAACGTAGATTACTCCAAAGAGCCCGAGCTCAGCGGCCTCGTGAAATCCGATGTGTCGGCGGACGCCGCCGGCGGCGCGATCTACCCGGCGACGGTGCTCGAGGTCGGGGGCGAACGATACGCGGTATTCGGCCTGACGACGCCGGAGACGGCGTTCCTCGCCACCCCGGGCGACAACATCGCGTTCAAGGAAGAGATCGCCGCCGCGAAGGCGACGGTCGCCGATCTGACCGCCAAGGGCTTCGATAAGATCATCGCTCTTACCCATCTCGGCTATAACAACGACGTACGGCTCGCCGAGGCGGTCGAAGGCATCGACATCATCATCGGCGGCCATTCGCATACGCGCCTCGACGACGCGGTCGTCGTGAACGAAGACGGCGCGCCTACGCTCATCGCGCAGACCGGCGAATACGGCCAGTACCTCGGCCGCCTCGACGCCGACTTCGACGACAAGGGCGTGCTGACCGACTGGGCATACGATCTCATCGAGGTCGACGCTCAGAACGAAGCGGGCGAGTACTTGATCGCTTCCGACGAAGCGTTCGAAGCGAAGCTCGCGGAGCTGCAAGCGCCGATCGAAGAGATGAAAGCCGAGATCGTCGGCAACTCCGACGTCTACCTTGAAGGCAGCCGCACGCAGGTGCGCCGCGGCGAGACGAACCTCGGCAACCTGATCGCGAACGCGGTGCTGCACGCGGCGAAGCCGGCCGGCGCGACGATCGCGCTCACGAACGGCGGCGGCATCCGCGCCTCCATCGACGCCGGCGAAATTTCGCTCGGCGAAGTGCTGACCGTCATGCCGTTCGGCAACTCGATGGTGACGCTCGACCTGACCGGCGCGGAAATCGTCGAAGCGCTCGAGAACGGCGTCGGCGCCGTCGAAGAAGGCCAAGGCCGCTTCCCGCAAGTCGCAGGCCTTACGTTCGCTTACAACTTGGCGAAGCCGGCCGGCGAGCGCGTCTCGAACGTGAAGGTCGCGGCCGAGGACGGCTCGTACGCGCCGATCGATCCGGAAGCGACGTATACGCTCGCGACGAACGCCTATATGGCGGACGGCGGCGACAATTACGCCGTCTTCAAGCGGGCGAAGGACGACGGCCGCCAGACGGATCTGTTCGTCGTCGACTACGACGCGTTCACCGGGTATCTCGCGACGCTCGAGACGGCGTCCCCGAGCGTCGAAGGCCGCATTACCCGCGTCTTCGTCGACGCCGGCACGGACCATCCGGCTTATGAAGCCGTCCAAGCGCTCGCGACGAAGGACGTCTTCCCGGAATTGTCCGCGGGCGGCGACGCGTTCGCGCCGAAGGACGCGCTGAAGCGGATCGACACGGCCGTCTGGCTCGCCCGCGGCCTCGGCTTGAAGCTGCCGGAAGCGGCGTCGGCGTTCTCGGACGTCGCGGCCGACCACGGCTTCGCGAAGGAATTGCTCGCGGCGAAGGAAGCCGGCATCTTCCTCGGTCTCCCCGGCGGCGCGTTCCACCCGGACGCGGCGCTGACGAAGGGCCAAGCCGCGCTCGTGCTGGAGCGCGCCTTCGGCGAAGCGCCTACGATCGAAGGCGACGCGAACGCGGCCATTACGCGCGGCGAATTCGCGATCTTGCTGCACGAAGCGATGACGAAGTAATAGTCATGTAACACGAAGAAGGCTGCGGCCCGGTCCGAGTTTCGGATCCGGTCGCAGCCTTCTTTTTTACTTCGCGTCGTTACGGCGCTTCGGACTTGCGAGAGTAGAGCAGCGGGTTTAAGCGGGACGCGGCGACGTCTCCCGGGGCTAAGCCGGGCAGCCACGTCGCCAAGTCCGCCCGGCGGGCGTTGCTGTCCGGCTCCGCGATGCGGACGCCGTCCGCCGCGTAGATGATCGTCATCACCTTGCGCATTAAGTCCGTCGGGTTGCCCGGGGCGCTGTGCACGGTCCAGCCCGCGTGGAACGTCGCGTCGCCGGGGCGCATCGCGCCGTACGTTTTCTGAGGGAAGCCTTTCCCTTCGATATACTGCGCCAGAGTCCGATGCGATTCGTCGGAGATGACGGTCTTGTCGATCAACCCGTTGCGATGCGAGCCGGACGCGAACGTCATGGAGCCGACCGTCTCGGGAATCGGGACGAGCGGCATCCACAGCGTGATCGTCTTGTCGGTGTCCAGCGGCCAGTAAATCTGGTCTTGATGCCACGGCGTATGGCCGCCGCCCGGCTCCTTGTACAGCGCCTGATCGTGGTACAGCCGCACGCCGTCGACCCCCATCAGCTCCGCGGCGATCTTCGCGAACCGGCGAGCCAGCGTGAACCGCGCCGCGGCCGCGCTCTTCTCCCACAGGTTGCCCACCTGAATGAACGCCTTCCCGTACGTGTCCCGCTGCTCGACCGGCTTGTCGTGGCGGTTGCCGCGCCGCACCAGCTCCGACAGCAGCGGCTCGTACGCGGCGACCTCCTCCTCGCTCGCGACGCCGCGCAGCAAGATGTGGCCGTCCCGCGCATACGCTTCGATCTGCGACGCGGCGAGCGGATAGTCCTCCGACAACCCCGGCGGCAGTTCCCGTTCGACTTCTTCCATCCCTCGTTCCTCCCCTTGTCTTTAACGATCCTGATCCGTTATGGTACATTCATAGTAATGCATAACGGACGGGCGAGGCATTGTCTAAATCTTCTCCTTCGCTTGTCAAAACCGACTAATGTCATCCGATGCGGGAAAGGGGGAGGAAGGCGATGTCGACGGCGGGACCGATCGCCCCATACGTCCGGGAGAGCGACCATGCGTCGCGCCGGCCCTGGCGCGTGCCCGAGCGGCGGCTGCTCGATTATTTGCTCGTGTTCGTCCGGCGCGGGAGCTGCGTCTTTACGATCGACGGGCGGCGCCATGCGTTCCGGGACGGCGACTTCGTCCTGATCCAGCCCGGCTCCCTCTGCGAGCTGGAGGGACTGACGGAGACGGAGACGCCGTTCGCGCATTTCGATATTTTCTATACCCCCGATCGGGAGCGCAGCTTCCCGACGCGGCCGGGACAGACGGATTTGTCCGCGTATGCCGATCTGCTGCAGCCCCGGCTGGACGACGTCTTGGGCTACCCCGTCCCCGTCCGGCTCCGCCCGCGGGACCCGAAGCGGATGCGGGACGCCCTGCTGCGGCTCGTCGACGCGTGGCTGGAGGGCGGGCCGTTCGCGTCGCTGCGCGCGCAAGCGCCGGCGACGGAGCTCGTCGCGATGATCGCGGAGGATCATGCGCCGCCGGGTCAGGGCGGGACGCCGAAGGGCGAGCCGCCCGACGCGCTCCGCTGGATTCCGTCGTATTTGTCGCTTCATCTGCACGAGCCGCTGACCGTCGATACGATGGCCGCCCGCGCCGGCTTGTCGCCGTCCCGCTTCGCCGCCAAGTTCAAGGCGACGTACGGCTTGCCGCCGCATCGGTATTTGCTCGAGATGCGGCTGTCCCACGCGCGGGAGCTGCTGCGCACGACGGCGCTGTCGCAGGAGGCCGTCGCGGCGTATTGCGGCTTCGCGGACATTCACCATTTTTCGAAGGCGTTCAAGCGGCGGACGGGCGTCACCCCCGGCGCTTGGCGCGAGGAAGGAGCCCGATCGTAGATGGCCGAGAAGACGAACCCGAAGCTGAGCGAGACGACGCCGAAGACGATGCTGACGCCGACCGGCGGCTTCCTCGCCGGCTATACCCATACGCTGAATCCGTACAGCGGCTGCTCGTTCGCATGCGCCTACTGCTACGTGCGCCGGATGCCCGTCGCCCTGTTCCGGGGCGAGCCGTGGGGCTCCTGGGTCGCCGCGAAGCGGTTCGACCCGAACGCGTTCCGCCGCGAACTCGCGCGCGCGTACAAGAAGGGGCCGACGTCGATCTTCCTCTCGTCGGCCACCGACCCGTATCAGCCCGCGGAGCACGGGCAACGGCTGACGCGCGAGCTGTTGGAGCTGCTCGCGAACGACCCGCCCGCGTTCCTGTTCGTGCAGACGCGCAGCCCGCTCGCGACGCGCGACATCGACCTGTTCGCGCGCTTCCCGGCCGACCGGCTCCGCGTGAGCGTCACGGTCGAGACCGACCGCGACGATATGCGCCGCGCGTTCGCCCCATATTCGCCGCCGATCGCCGGGCGGCTCCGAGCGCTGCGCCGGCTGCGGGACGCCGGCATTGCCACCCAAGCGGCGGTCGCGCCGCTGCTCCCTTGCACGGCGGGCTTCGCCGCCGCGCTGGCCGGGGTGACGGAACGCGTCACCCTCGACACGTTCGCGCTCGGCGACGGCGCGAGCGGACGGCGCTCCGAGGCGCTCGGCATGCGAAGCCGCCTCGAAGCGCTTGGGCTCGCGGAATGGTACGCGCCCGAGAAACTGGAAGAAGTGCGCGGCCTATTCGCCGCGCACTTCCCGTCGGACCGCATATTCGTGTCGCAGGACGGCTTCGCCCCGCACTAACCCTTTTCCTAAAAATTGAAGTTGTCCGGATCGGCGCCGAAGCGGCGATTTTCGTTCATGGCGTCGATCTTGCCCATGTCCTCCGCGCTCAGCTCGAAGTCGAACACGTCCGCGTTTTCCTTAATGCGCGCTTCCTTCGTCGATTTCGGAATCGTCACGACGCCGTGCTGGAGGTCCCAACGCAGCACGATCTGCGCCGTCGACTTGCCGTGCTTCGTCGCGAGCTCCTTCAGCGTCGGATGGTCGAGGTTATTGCCCTGCATGAGCGGGCTCCACGCCTCCATCTGGATGCCTTTCGACTTGCAATAGGAAAGCAGCTCCACCTGCGACAGCAGCGGATGATACTCCACCTGATTGACCGCCGGCACGACGCCCGTGTCGTTAATAATGTCGTCGAGGTGATGGATATGGTGGTTGCTGACGCCGATCGCGCGCACCCGCTTCTCCTCGTACAGCTTCACGAGCGCCTTCCACGTCTCGCGATACTTGCCCTTCACCGGCCAATGCACCAGATACAGATCGACGTAGTCGAGCCCGAGCTTCTCGAGGCTCGCTTCGTGCGCGCGCAGCGTGCTGTCGAAGCCTTGATCCGCGTTCCACACCTTCGTCGTGATGAAGAGCTCCTCCCGCTTCACGCCGCTCTCCCGCACCGCCTTGCCGACGCCGGCTTCGTTGCCGTACACCGCCGCCGTATCGATGCTCCGATATCCGTTCGCGATCGCCGCCGCGACCGATTGCTCCACCTGCGAGCCTTCCTCCACCCGCCATACGCCGAGGCCGAGCCAAGGCATCTTCACGCCGTTGTTCAGGGTCGTCGTATCCGCGAGCCCTCTCGCCGTTACCGTCATTTCGATCCGCTCCTTTCGTTTCTAACGAACATGCTCCCCTTCGACTATACCAAAAGCGTCGGGAAAAACAAAAAAGCCCCCTCGCGGGAGCTCTCTTCGAAACCGTTCGTTATTCGGCGCCCAATTTCTTGATCGCCTTCTTCAAATCGTAGCCCGAATCGACGAGAATCGGCAGGCTCTTCGTGCCGCCGACCATCACCGAACGGCACTGCGGGCAGGTCGGGACGTCCGCGAACGAATAATCCGCTCGCATCCATCCGTTGCAGCTTTCTTTCGTACAGGACCAGATGGACGTCATTTCGCTGGGGAAATCGTCGAACGATCGCTTCCGAGAGTAAAACATGTCAGCCCCACCCTTCTTGGTCTTCCTAGAAAAAAGGCTGCCCTACTCGGAAAGCAGGGCAGCCGTTTTCTTCATCTTAGTATACTTTTACGACGTTCTCGGCTTGCTTGCCGCGTTGGCCTTGAACGACGTTGAATTCTACGCGTTGGCCTTCGTCAAGCGACTTGAAGCCTTCGCCCGTAATCGCGCTGAAGTGTACGAATACGTCTTCGCCGCCTTCAACCTCGATGAAACCGAAACCCTTTTCCGCGTTGAACCATTTCACTGTACCTGTTTGCATTGTGTGTAGCCTCCAAAATGTTTATTGTTACATGGACTATAAAAAAAGCCACCATCAAAAAGGTGCGGCATCGCAACCCTTTCCAATAGGTGACTCAAAAAAGTCTCATATACGATAGTCTTACTATGACACATCCGACGGAGAAAGTCAAATTTTCAGAATACCTTTTTCTGGGTGCTTGTCCGTTGTCCGGAATTGCCTTTTCTTGGCGCGGTGCAAACAAATGTTTTTCACACGAAGCGCCGAACCCATGGTACTGTTTAGAAAAAGAGGAGGCGAAACGAACCCATGAAAGACATGTTCGCAAACATGCTCCGCCACATGGCTTGGGCGGACCGCCGCATCGGCGCGGCGCTCGCGGCGGCTCCGGACGCTCCGGCGGATGCCGTGAAGTGGTACGCCCATATCGTCGGGGCGGAGACGATCTGGCTGTCACGCATCGAAGGCGGCGACAGCTACCCCGTCCCGGTGTTCCCCGCATGGGACGTCGCGGCGAGCCGCGAAGCGTCCGAGGAGACGCTGACGAACTACTCGCGCTTCATCGAGACTTGCGACGACTTCGAGCGGATCGCCGTCTACCGCCTCAGCACCGGAGCCGAAGCCCGAACGTCCGTCTCGGACATCCTGACGCACGTCTTCCTGCACGGCAGCTATCACCGCGGCCAAATCAATGCGAAGCTGCGCGGCGCGGGGCTCGAGCCGATGCCGGTCGATTACATCTTGTACGCGAGGGAGAACCGCATATGAACGAGCGCGTACGTCTCTATTTAGACCGGATCGGGTACGACGGCCCCTTGGACGGCAGCGCCGAAGCGTTGGCCGGCTTGCAGGACCGCCACCTTCATGCCGTGCCGTACGAAAACTTGGACATTCTGCGCGGCGTGCCGCTGTCGCTCGCCGTCGACGATCTGTTCGACAAGATCGTCGTGCGCCGCCGCGGCGGCTATTGCTTCGAGCTGAACGCCTTGTTCGGCTGGCTGCTGCGCGAGCTCGGCTACCCGACGACGGATTTGTTCGCCCGCTTCTGGCGAGACGAGCCGTCCCCGCCGCCCAAGCGCCGCCATCAAGTGCTGAAGGTCGAAGCCGAGGGCGCCTCCTATTTGTGCGACGTCGGCGTCGGCGGCATCGTGCCTCGCCGTCCGATCGTTTTGGTTGAAGGCTTGGAGCAGGCCCAAGGCGATGAACGATATCGCATGGAGAAGGATCCTTCCTTCGGATGGATGCTTTGCGAATGGAAGCGCGGGGAATGGAGCAAGCTGTATTCGTTCACCGAGGAGCCGCAGCTGCCGAAGGATTATACGATGGCGAGCTTCTGGTGCGAGCATGCGCCGGAGTCGATCTTCCGCCAGGGCGCGATGATCGCGATTCGCACCCGCAACGGCCGCAACTCCGTCGCGGGGAAGGAATTCCGGCTCTTCACCCCGGAAGGCGTCAATGCATTCACTCCGCAATCGGAGGAACAATATAAAGAGGCGCTTCGCGCTTATTTCGGCATCGTCATCGAGTAGGACGTTCATTCGCACTAAAGGGCCTCCCAGGCGCGAGTAGTCGGAGAAACTCCGATTACTCGGCCACGGCGGGCCCTTCCGTTGTAATTAGTCGGAGAAACTCCGATTAAACAGGCGCATCGAGTCCCGAAAACGCAAGTAGTCGGAGAAACTCCGATTACTCGGCCACGGCGGGCTCTTCCGTTGTAATTAGTCGGAGAAACTCCGATTAAACAGGCGCATCGAGTCCCGAAAACGCGTTTAGTCGGAGTTTCTCCGACTATTCGGCCACGTCAGGCCCTTCGGTGCCGTTCTGACCTTACCACGTGTACTCGTCCGGCACGTACGCCAGCTTCGAGACCGCCCGCAGGCGCAGCGTCGACGAAGCTTCGTCGTACGACACGCTCTCGGGATCGACGTAATACCAATGCTTCACGACCGGCTGACGGTCCTCCTCGAAGACGAAGACGTTGAGCTCCCGGCGCCACGACAACACGTTCCGGACGGCTGGACCGTCCTCGAGCTTCGCCTCGAACGTCCAGCCCGCTCCGCCCGGCAGCTCGTTCACCGCGAACGCCGCCGGCGTCTTCGCCGTGTCCACGAACGTCCGCCCGCCGACCGCGTGCTTGATCAGCAATCTTCCCTGCATCTCCGTCGCTCCTTCCGACGCTTACGGCAGGTCGATGAGCAGGAAGAACGCTTCTTCCCCGCCCGCCGCCGTAAACTTCAAATCCGGGGTTTCCGTAATGCGAGCCGTATCCCGCGCCCGCAGCGTCGCCGTCTCCGTCGGATCGCCCGCGTTCGAGACGTACAGCGAGCCTTCGATGACGAACAGAAAGACGCGCCGGTCCATGCCTTGCAGAAACTCGACCGTCTCCCCCGCCGGCAGCCGGGACAGGAAGATCGCCATGTGCTGATGAATCTTCGCCGCATTCGGGCCGCCGTCCGGCGTCACGATCGGCACGAGGTCGCCGATCAACGCTTCGGGATCGAAAGAAGACGTCTCGTACGAAGGCGTCAGCCCCGTCTCCTCCGGCTCGAACCATAGCTGCAGCAGGTTCACCGGCTCGTCGTCGGACGGATTCGCCTCCGTGTGCACGACGCCGGTCCCCGCCGACATGCGCTGCACCTCGCCGAAGCCCGTTACGGCGACGTTGCCCATGCTGTCTTCGTGGCGCAGCTTGCCGCTCAGCACGATGGACACGATCTCCATGTCCGCGTGCGGATGGGCGCCGAACCCGCGGCGCGGCGCGATGACATCGTCGTTGCACACGCGCATCGGACCGAATTTGGAATTGTTCTCGTCGAAATCCTCTCCGAAGGAGAAGCTGAAGTTCGACTGCAGCCACCCGTGATCGTGGCTGATTCTCGTATGCTTCGGATATACGCGGATCATCCGGCGAACCCCTCCCCTGCTTCCATTATCCTAGCAATGCGACGATCTTGCCCCGCACATGCCGCCCCGACAACCGGACCATGGCGGCCGGCACGTCTTCGAGCGGGATCGTCTCGGCGACGATCGACCGGAAGCCGCCTTCGACGTACAGCGCGATGAATTCCTCCGCCAGCGCGCCCAGCTCCGCCTCCGCTTTCGGATGTCCGAACGCGCCGCCTAACATAAGCTTGTGCACGGTGAACGTCTTCGACGACGGCTTGAAATCCGCGACGTTCTCCGGCGCCCCCGCGATGCAGGCGAGCTGGCCGCCGAACGCGAGCAGCTCGAGATCCGCCTGCGCCGTCGCCCGGTTCACCGTGTTCAGCGCGGCGTCGACGCCTTCCCCGTTCGTCCATTCCATCACGCGTTCGCGCAGCGACTCCGTCGTATAATCGACGACGGCTTCGGCGCCGAGGCTTCGCACGTAGTCGTGGTTCGCCGCCGACGCCGTCGCGAGCACCCTCGCCCCGACCGACGCGGCGTATTGCACCGCGAACCCGCCGACGCCGCCGGCACCGGCATGCACGAGCAGCGTCTGCCCTTCGCGAAGACGCATCTTCCGGTTCAGCGCCTGATACGCGGTCAAGCCGGCGGTCGGGATCGACGCCGCGTCCGCGAACGACACCGTGTCCGGGATGCGCGCCGCGGCGGCCGCGGACGCTACGGCGTATTCCGCGAGCGCCCCCCGCTTCGCCATATCGCCGTGGTAATACACGCGATCGCCGATCTTCCACGGCGCCGCGCCCGGACCGACCGCGTCGACGACGCCCGCGCCGTCGAGCCCGGGAATATGCGGATACGTCCAGGACGGCAAGCCGCCGCCCATAATTTTATAATCGGCCGGATTGAGCGAAGCCGCATGCACCCGGACCCGAATTTCGCCGGGACCCGGCTCGGGGAGGTCGATGTTCCCGATTCGCAGCGTGTCCGGGGTCCCCGGACGATCCAATAATACCGCCTTCATCGTCATGAGCGGCAGCCCCCTTCTCAAGTACGTTTCGTTCCATCCATGATACCACGCCGCGGCGGACGGGCAAAAGAAAGCCGACGCCCCGTAAGGCGCCGGCTCGAATCCGTTATTTCTTCACCGTTGCGTTGTACTCGCCGATCTTCTTCGTAATTTCCGCCGCGGCCGCATCCAGCGCTTCCTTCGCCGGCTTGGCGCCGTTGACCGCTTCCTCCATCGCCGTCTCGACCAATTGCCGCGCTTCCGGGAACACGCCCATGACCGCGCCTTGCGTCGCCGTGCTCAGCTTCGTGCCGTGCAGCTGGTCTACCGCCGTCTGGAATTGCGGGAACTTCTCCGCGTTCTCCTTGACGATCGCTTGATCGTACGCCGCCTTCGTGATCGGGAAGTAGCCCGTGTTCACGTGCCACCAAGCTTGCTGCTCCGGGGAGACGAGGAACTTCATGAATTCCCAAGCCGCCAGCTGCTCCGCTTCCGGACGGTTGTTCAGCATCCAGAGGCTCGCGCCGCCGACGATGACGCCGCCCTCGGCCGCGTCGGCCGGCTTCGGAAGGAAGCCCGTGCCTACTTCGAACTTGCCGCCGACCGCGTCGACGTAGCCGCGCAGGCCTGCCGTAGAGTCGAGCGTCATCGCCACTTGGCCCGCCGCGAACGCCGCCTTCGTGTCGGACGTCTTGCGGCCGAGGTTAAGCGCCGTGCCGTCCTTCACCATGCCCGTCCACCATTCCATCGTCCGGACGGCCAGGTCGCCGTTCACGAGCGACGCCGTCGCCATCGCGTTCCGGCCGTTGCCGTTGTCGACGTAGTCGACGCCCGCGTTCGCGTGGAACTGCTCCATGAACCAGCCGTACAGCGCGAACGACGCGCCGTATTTGCCGTCCTTCGTCAGCTTCTTCGCGTACTCCGCCACTTCCTCGTACGTCTTCGGCGGCTTCTCCGGATCGAGACCCGCCGCGGCGAACATATCCTTGTTGTAGTAAAGAATCGGGTTCGACGTGTTGAACGGCATCGAGTTTAGCTGCCCGTCGAACGTGTAATAGCCGAGGATGTTTTCTTCGAGCTGCGACAAATCGTAGCCTTCCGCGTCCACGAACTTCTGGATCGGCTGAATCGCGCCCGTATCGATCATGAAGCGGCTGCCGATTTCGTACACCTGCATCATCGTCGGGCCTTCGTTCGTGCCGAGCGTCGTCTTCAGCTTGTTCAACGCCTCGTCGTACGAGCCTTGGAACACCGCTTCGACTTCGACCGTGTCGCTCTGCGCGTTGAAATCCGCCACGAGCTTGTCTACCGCTTTCCCGAGCTCGCCGCCCATCGCGTGCCAGAAGACGACCTTCGTCGGTTCCTTCGCCGGGGCCGGCGCGGCTTCCGTCGCCGCGGGGGCGCTTGCGGCCGGTTCGGCCGGAGCCGCCGCCTGGTTGTCGGTCGTGGACGCTTGCTCCGCGTTGCCGCCTCCGCATGCCGCGAGCGTCAGCATCGCCGTCGCCGTCAGAAGCGCGCCTATCGATTTGCCTGCCTTCATGAAATTCTCTCCCTCTCTCTTTTCCGAAAATGTATATGTGGAGCCGCAGCCATCCGCCGCGGCGCTGCCACCGGGACTCAGCCCTTCACCGCGCCCGCCGTAATGCCTCTCACCAGCTGCTTCAGCCCGAACGCGAGCAGCAGCAGCGACGGCAGCAGCACCATGGACACGCCGGCGAGCACCAAATTCCAAGACATCATCTCTTCCCACTGCAGCATCGTGACGCCGATCTGCACCGTGCGCATCTCCTCGCGGTTCGTGACGAGCAGCGGCCATAAATAGCTGTTCCATTGATTCAGGAACGTGTAGACGGCCAGCGTGGCGAGCGCGGGGCGGCCGAGCGGCAGCACGAGTCGGAAGAACGCGCGCGCATGCCCGCAGCCGTCGATGCGCGCCGCTTCGAACAGCTCCTTCGGAAGCTGGAGGAAAAATTGCCGCAGCAGGAAGACGCCGAACGCCGAAGCGAGGAACGGCACGATGAGCCCCGGGTACGAGTCCATCCAGCCGAGCGTCTTGATCGTCAGGTAGTTCGGGATGATCGTCACCTCCCACGGAATCATCATCGTGGAGAGGAACGCCGCGAACAGCGCCGCCTTGCCGCGGAACCGGACGAACGCGAACGCATACGCCGCCATGCTGCAAGTGACGAGCTGTCCGAGCGTGACCGCGCCGGCCATGACGAAGCTGTTCCAGAGGAAGCGCGGGATCGGCGCCAGCTCGAGCGCGGTCCTGAAGTTGCCCAGGTACAACCCCTCCGGGAACAACGGCGGCGGATACCGCCCCGCTTCCTCCGCGGTCATGAAGCTGGCCAGGAACGTAAACAACAGCGGATACATCGCGACGATCGCCGCGACGCCAAGGAGCGCGTACCGCAGCCAAAGCGACGGCCTCGCGCGGAAGCGCCGGGGACGCGCCGAGGGAACCGGCCGAAGACCGGTGGACGTCAGCGTCATTGGTAATGCACCTTCTTTTCCACGAATACGAATTGTACGATGGTCAAGACAAGCAGAATCGCGAACAAGACGAGCGCTTGCGCGCTGCCCGTGCCGAAGCGGAAGTTGACGAAGGCGTCTTGATAAATTTGATAGACGATCACGTTCGTCTGGTTCATCGGACCGCCCTTGGTCAAGATGTGGAACTGCCCGAACGCCTGGAACGACCCGATGACCGATACGATCGTAATGAAAAACAACGACGGCGACAGCAGCGGCAGCACGACTTGCCCGTACTTGCGCAGCGGTCCAGCTCCGTCGACGCTCAAGCTGTCGAAGATGTCGTCCGCGATGCCGTTCAGTCCGCCCAGCAGCACAATGTAGACGAAGCCGAGATTCATCCAGACGGTCAAGATCGACACCGAGATCATCGCCCACTTCGGATCGGACAGCCAGAAGATCGGCGCGACGCCGAGCTCGCCGAGGAAGTAATTCAGCATGCCGACGCTCGGATGGAACAGGAGCAGCCAGATGACGGCGGCCGTGCCGACCGATATCGCGACCGGCAGCGAGAAGACGAACCGGAACCACCGCATGCCGGGCAGCGCGCGATGCGTCAGCATCGCCAGCATTAAGCCGATCAAGATCGTCGTCGGCACCGTATAAAGAATGAATTGCCCCGTGACGCGCAGTCCGCTGTAGAACAGCGGGGACGCGAACAACGACGCGAAATTGTCCAAACCGACGAATTGCGCGATGCGCCCCTGCGGATCGGTTACATGCAAGCTCAGATACATCGATTGCGCCATAGGGTAAAAGACGAACGCGGCAAACAACAGCGCCGACGGCGCTAAGAAGGCGTACGCGGCCAGCTCTTCTTTCCAGCGAACCGCCCTTCCCCCGCTTCGCGCCGCGCCCGCGGCCGTCTGCGGTCTCGCCTTCGCGCCCCATGCGCTCTGACTCGTCTCCACGGATCATTCACGCTCCTCGTCCGAATGGAATGCTTCCTCAGCATAGGGGACGTATGTTAACCCCGTGTCAGAGCGGGATGAAGAATTTGTAAAATAATAAAACATCCCCCTCCGGACTCGCCCGGAAGGGGATGCTTCAGATCGGCATGATCGCGACGGATATTCCGCCCGTCGATTATGCGGAATTGTTCGCCTCCATAGACACCCTTGTGCGCACGACGTTCCTGGTCTACGCGATCCTCGCCGCGAACGTCGCCGTAACGTCCCTTATGCTGCTGATCGATCTGAAGTTCCGAATCATCGACGGCGCGTTAGACGGCGGGCTCATCCTCGAGCATTCGATACGCATGGTTACGAACGCCGTCGCCGCGGTCGGCATCGCGCAAACTCCGCTCGCGATCGCGGCCTTCGGCTTCCTGCTCACGACGTTGACGCTGCGCAGCATCGACCGCGCCGACGTCGTATAAGTCAGAACAACGAAATTTGCTCCGGCGGCGGCTCGCCGCGCGATTGCCCGAGCATCGCCATGAGCCGCTTCGCGTTGCCGGCGCCGTGGCCGCCCGAGTTGTTGTTGAAGACGACGTCGATCGCCGACGTCCGCTTCAGCATCGCCTCCAAGAGGCCGACCCATTCGCGCAGCTCTTCGTCGTTGTAATCGTACAAGTACCGCACCGCCCGCCAGTCGGGACTGCCGCTCGAATGCCAGCCGCCTATGTTGCGCCCGTGGAATCTTACGATCGTCCGATCCGGATGCGTCGGCTCCGGCACGGTCGGAACCGAGCCGAGTCCGGCCTGCGGTTCGTCGCAGACGCTGTGCATCCAACCCTCGCGCTCCATGAACGCGAGGGTTTTCGCGCGGTATTCCGGCGCGAACCAGCTCTGATGCCGGAATTCGAGCGCGACCGGCGCGTCCCCCATGAGCGCCTTCGCCCGACGCAGCGTCGCGACGTTGTCGCGCGTGCAGTCGAACCAAGGCGGGTATTGGAACAGGAACGCCCGCAGCTTCCCGGCGCGCTCCATCGGCTCGAACGCGGACCGGAACGCGGCGAACATCGTCGCTTCCTGCTCCTCGGTCAGCTCCCCGAGCGCGTCTCCGGACGGCACCGCCTCCCCCGTCAGCAGCTTGCCGATCGCGCGGCGTCCGGCGTCCCGATCGTGCCCGGTCATGCCCTGGAACGCCTTCACGACGAAGCCGAAATCGTCCGGCGTGTCGTCGACCCAGCGTTGCACCGACTCCGGCGTCGGGATCGCGTAGAACGAGTTATCCACCTCGACGAGCGCGAATTGCCGGGCGTACATCGCCAGCTTTCGCGAGGCGGGCGTCGCCGCCGGGTACACCGTATCGTGTCCGCCCCAGCCGGCGAGCCCGACGAACACTTGTTCAAAGCCGCCACGCTTCGGATTCGCCGCCTTCACGAGTCGCTCCCCCAGAGCCGGCGGCTCTTGCGGAAGAAGCGGTACCCCTTGCGGACCCCGTTCATGAGGGAACTTGGAATCGCTACGGGGCGGTCGTGCAGGAAGGGGACATAGATGCGATGGTACGCCCTTTTCATATCCCGCCACATGTTGCAAGGCTCCGGCTTGAGGAAGTCCGACACGTCCACGACGACGCCGTGCCCGTCGCTCGTCATCATGACGTTCTTCCCATGGACGTCGTGCGGGTTCAGGCCCCGCTCCCGCGCATAGTCGAGCGCCTCGTCGATGTCCTCGATGACGCGCTTCGGGATGCGGACGCCCTGCAGCACGCATTCGTACAGCGTCTTGCCGTACAGTCGCTTGAGGACGAGGAACTCCCGATCCTTATCGGAATGCAGGCATTCCGAGTACGCCTCGTGCCGTCCGAGCCGTCGGTACACCTCGACCTCTTCCTCCCACCCGTCCCGGCCCGGCGCGTACAGCTTCACGACGCGGTCCGGGTAATCCGGGTGTACGACGACGGCGGCGTAGTTTCCGCGGCCGATCGTCTTCCACGGCTTCGGCAGCTCGGAGACGACGACGGGATCGTGCGGGTCGAGGCTGCGCACCTCGATGTCCGGCAGCAGCTCCTCGTAGATCAATTCGACGAAACGTTCCACCTACGCGCCACCTCCGTCTTGGAGAAGCTCCCAATCCTGCCGCAGCGCCATATACAGCGCAAGCGCCCAAGCGACGGCGGCCGGGCGGCCGGACGGCGCCGGGCGGGGCGGCGGTTGCGAATGTTGTTGCGCCGTCTGCGGTCGGGACGGTTCCTCCGAAGCTTGCGAGGCCGCCTCGAGCGGCCCCGTCCCCGGCGCCGGCGCGGGTGCGGGCGATCGGGCGGGGCTCCAAGGCGTCGACGCGGCCTCCAGCGCCTCCGCCCACCGTTCGCCGAGCCCGAGCTTCGGGGCGATCAGCGAGACGACGCCCTTCGCGAGCTCCTCCGCGCGCCGCGGCGCCAAATACGGCAGTCGCTCCGCGAAGGCGGACAACAGCTCCCATTCCTCCTCGTTCACCCGTTCGCGCGTCCATGGCTCGAGCGTCAGCTCCGGCAGGAACGGTCCCCAAGCGCGAAGCTGCTTCTCCATCCGTTTCGTCCGCTTCTTGGCGCCTCCGACGTCGTAGACGACGACGGTGCCGGCGGCCAAGTCGCCGAGCCGCTTGTCGTGCGGATGAAAGAAGCTGCACAGCGCCCCGACGACGTAGAGCATCGGCAGCGTGTCGATCACCCGCAGCAGGTTTCGGATGACCGAAGCAACGAAGCTAAGCGGCCGGCCGTTGTCCTGCATGACCCGAAGGCCCATCGCGCGCTTTCCGATCGTCCGGCCGCCCGTCGCGTACTCGCCGATGAGGAAGTAGCCGCCGTTCAAAGCGGCGAGGACGACGATCGCGATCGCGGCGGCGTATTCGTCCAGCCATGCGGCCGCCTCGACGGGAACCGCCTCGGCGACCAGCATCCACGCCAATACGAGCGCGACGTTCACAAGCAACAAAATGAGCGTGTCGATCAGCTGCGCGCCGACCCGGCTGCCGATGCCCGCCGTCTCGAAGCGCAGCTCGACGTGCTCGGGCGTCGTAACGACGATCCGCCGAGGCGGCGCCGCCTCATGAAACTCATTCATCCGCGCCCTTCCTCCTTCCGTTCTTTTTCTCTATAATAGGTCTAATAATCATAAATATGGAATTTCCCTCCGGAGGAGTCCGCCCGAATGTTGGAACTAACCGCGTTCATGCGCAAGAACAAGCCGCTCTGGAGCGAACTCGATCGCCGGATCGACGAGATGTCGAAGCGCGGCGCCCGCCCGAAGGCGGAAGACGTCGATCGATTCGCCTCGCTGCACAAGCAAGCGTCTTCGCATCTGGCTTATTTGTATACGCATCATCCGAATCATGAAGCGACGGCACACTTGAACCGTCTCGTCTCGCGGTCGCATCACGCGCTATACCGCGATCAATGGAACAGCACGGAGTCGATTCGCGCCTTCTTCCGAACCGGGTTCGTCTCGATGCTTCGCGCCCGCGGCGTCTTCGTCGCCGTCGCCGCGCTGCTCGTCGCGATCGGCTTCCTGTCCGGCTTCGCCGCCGTCTGGAGCGACCCGCTGAAGCTCGCGGCCATCGTACCCGCCGAATACGCGGGCGTCGACCCGAGCCGCGTGACGGACGAACGCGAGAACCTGCAGCAGTCCGTCATGTCCGCGTCGATCATGACGAACAATATTCGCGTCGCGATCTTAGCGTTCGCGAGCGGCATTACGCTCGGAATCGGGACGCTCTATCTGCTCGTGTACAACGGCGTTCTGATCGGCGCGCTCGCCGCGCTGTTCCACCGCGAAGGGGCCGGGTACGAATTCTGGGCGTACATCCTGCCCCACGGCGTCATCGAATTGACGGCCATCTTCATCGCCGGCGGGGCGGGGCTGTACATGGGCTACGTCTTTCTCGCCCCGGGACCGTTCACCCGCCGTTTCCGCTTCCTGACCGCCGCGAAGGAATCCGCGCTGCTGCTCATCGGCACCGTGCCGCTGTTCGTCGCCGCCGGTCTGATCGAGGGGTACATCACCCCGACGACGATGCCGCTCGCGCTGAAATACGGCGTCGCCGGCCTCACCTTGGCGCTGCTTGCCGTCTATTACGCATACGGCTTGAAGAAAGTTGCGATCGAAGCCGGCGAACGGGCGGAGCGGCTACAGCGCGTCTCTTGACTTCATCTCCAAATACGCGTTCACGGCGGCGAGCGCCAGCTCGTTCGCCGGAACGTCCAACGCCTCGATGCCGAGCGCGGCCATTCGCGCCGCGAACGCCCTTCGGTCCTCCATGAATTTATACGCCGCGCTCTTCACGTAGGCGTCCTTCAGCCGCGTCACCCCGATCCGAGACCACTCGCGAAGCACAGGATCCTGCAAGCAAAGCAGCAGCACCGGATGCGTCCGCCGCAGCCGGATCAAGTACGGCACCAGCTCCGTTTCGAATAATACGTTCTCCATATCCGTAAACAAGACGATCAAGCTCCGCTTCTTCTGGACTCGCGCCAGATGCGCGAGCGCCAAAGCGTAGTTCGATTCCGCCGTATCGCTCTTCAAGTCGTAAACCGCGTCGATCAGCGTCTGCAAATGCGCGACGCCCTTGCCGGGCGGCACGTACGTCGACAGCCGTCCCGAGAAGGCGAGCGCCGCCACCTGATCGCCGCGTTGCAGCGCCACCGCCGCCATCGTCAGCGCCGCCTCGAGACTCCGATCGAGCTTCGTCTGCCCTTCCAGCTCGACGCCCATCATCCGTCCGCAATCGATCAAGAGCGTAACGATCTTGCCCCGCTCCGGCTGGAAGACGTTCACCTTCGTCTGCAGCGCGCGAGCCGTCGCCGACCAATTGATCGCGCGAGGATCGTCGTCCGGCGTGTAATCGCGGATGCCCTGCAGCTCCGTGCCGGCCGACGCGCGGCGATAGACGCGCTTGCCGTCCAGCACGAGCGTCCGCTGCAGCGAGGCGAGCATGCCGCGCACGCCGCTGAGGTCCGGCAGCACGCGCACCTCGCTCTCGCACGGGACATGCGCCTGACGTTCCCAGAGGCCGAGCGCGCCGCGCAGCCGTACGAAGACGGCGTGCAGCGCGTACCGGCCCCGTTCGCGGGGAAGCACGTCGTAGCGGACCGCCGCTTCGGCGCCGTCGAAGGCGAGAGGACGCGGCGCCGTTCCCGCTTCGGCGTCGAACGTGTCCGGCAGGTCGTCGAGCAGCGTTCCGCGCCTCGGCAGACGCGCCCCGTCGATCGTCACCGAGACCGCCGACTCGAACGGCCTGCCGAGATCGACCTTCTCCGGCGCGTCCCGGCGGACGCGGACGGCGGATGCCGCCGGAAGCGACCATAGGTCGGCGGCGGAGAACGCGGCCAGCGTGCCGTTCCATGCGATGATCGCCAGCAGGCCTAGCTCCGGGTTCGCCGCATAGGCGAGACCCGCGACCGGCGCGCCCGCGGCCAGCCAGCCCGCCAGCCGGAACGTGGGCACGACGCGAAGCTTATCGCGGTACCGGGATCCCGGCGAGCGTCTCTTCGACGATAACGTCACTCGTCACACCCTCCAATTCGGCCTGCGGCGCGAGCAGCAGCCGGTGCCGCAGCGCCGGGCGGGCCACCAGCTTCACGTCGTCGGGCGTCGCGTAGTCGCGGCCGTCGAGATAGGCCCATGCCTTCGAGGCGTTCAGCATGGCGAGCCCCGCTCTCGGGCTGGCGCCGAGCAGCACCTTCTTGTTATCGCGCGTCCGTCGAACGATATGCGCGATATATTCGACGATGCCGTCCTCCACCGTCACGCGGCTCATCTTCTCGCGATGCGCCAGCACGTCCGCGAGCGAGCATACCGGCTCGATCGCTCCGCCGCCGGACGCGCCGAGGCCGTGCGTCTTGTACACCTCGATCTCCTGCGCCTCCGCCGGATAATCGAGCGTCAGCTTGAATAAAAACCGGTCGAGCTGCGCTTCCGGGAGCGGATACGTGCCCTCGTATTCGACCGGGTTTTGCGTGGCGACGACGAAGAACGGCGACGGCAGCGCGCGCGTCTCGCCTTGGATCGTTACCTGCCGCTCCTCCATCGCCTCGAGCAGCGCCGATTGCGTCTTCGGCCCGGTCCGGTTGATTTCGTCCGCCAGCAAGATGTTGCAGAAAACCGGGCCCTCGACCGCGACGTACCGATTTTCCTGCAGGTTGTAAATCACGTTCCCCGTAATGTCGCTCGGCATCATGTCCGGCGTGAACTGTACGCGCCGGTACGACCCGTCGGTCAGCGCCGCGAGCGTCCGCGCCAGCTTCGTCTTGCCGAGCCCCGGCACGCCTTCGAGCAGCACGTGGCCGCCGGCGAGCATCGCGGCGACGACGAGGCGCACGTTCGTGCGCTGGCCGAAGATCGTCCGCTCCATGGCTTCTATTAATCGATGCATCTTATCGATCCTCCTCGAGTAAGTTGAGCGCCTCCGCCAGGGCGACGCCGTCCGCGAGCCACGTCTTCTCGCCGTACTCCGGCTTGCCTCCGGCGGCGATCGTTCGCCGATGCGCCTCCCACCGCGCGAGCGCGGCGCGCAGCGCCGTCGTCGACCGCAGCCGCCCGCCGAGCTCGCGTTCCGCCGCGTCGACGAGCGCCGCCGCGCCCGCGTCGGCGGGAACGCCGGCGCGCGTCTGCAGCGTGCGGCGCAGGCGCATCACCGCCGCATCCAGCGCCTCGGCCGTCAGCCGGCCGCGCTTGTGCCAGCCCGCGACCGCGAGCAGCGTCTCGTCGCCGCGGCGGACGAGGAACGCTCTCGGCGTATACGCCGGGCCGAACCGCTTGCCGCGCCGCCACAGCCAGACGGCGCCGGCGATGGCCGCTTGCAGCAGCGCCGCCAGCAGCCAGGCCGGATACACTTGGCCGATGCCGGGCGATACCGAATACCCATGATGATATTCGTCGAAATAGACCGTCCGTCCGGCGAGCGAGTCTCCGCCGAGCAGCATCCAAACCAGCTCGAAATGCCGCTCATCAAGAATCGTATCGTTCCGCAGCCACTCCGCGGGCAGCGCCGCCGTAATCGATCCTTCGCCGACCGCCGCGCGCACGGCGAGCGCGCCGGCGGCGTCGCCGATCCGCTCCGCGACGGCGTCCGCCGCCGGCACGAAGCGCAGCTCGCCCTGGACAACGGCCGTCTCCGACCGGATCGCCGTCCCGTCTTGACCGAACACCGTCACCTCGCCGGTCGCCTCGTCCGGATCTACATAAGCGATCGTCGTCTCGTCCCCGAGCAGCTCATAGGCGGGACCGAATACGACGACGTCGTTCCCGAGCGCCGCCCAGTCGCGCAGCCGCTCCGCCGACTCGGCCGTCATGCCGACCGGCTCCACCGTGACGTAGAGCTGCCCGTCGGCCTCGGGCAGCCGCTCCGGCGCAAGCCGCCATTCCGTCACCTCGGCGTCTCGCCGCTCCATCAATAGGCGCAGCCCCTTAACCCCATCCTTATCCGGGGAGAAAGACAAATACGGCGCATAATCGACCAGACCCGGGCGGGTCGTCGCGAACGCGAGGCCGATCAAGAGAAAGAGACATAAAGCTAACGCGGCGTATAGAAAAGTAATCCGATTGGTTGCGCGGGCGGGACCCTTCATGACGCCGCCTCCTCGACCGCGATCGCCGCTTCGACCTCGCGGCGCCAATCGTCGTATTCGGCGGGAGCGATGTCCCGACCGCCGTACCATATCGCGTCGAACCGTACCGCCGACGACCGGAACAACGCCGCCGCCGCGCCGCCTTTCCCGGCCAGCTCCTCCGCGTATTCCCAGTTCGTCTTCCAATCCGTCACGCGCAGCAAGCCGCGTTCCTGGAAGCCGAGCAGCAGCGCCAGGAACAGGAGACGCGACGCCTCGCGGTACGCTCCGTTCGCCGCCGCCGTACGAGACCGGTCGAGCAGCCCGGCGGGCGCCGCTTCCATCTCGTCCGCGCTCGCCGCGGCCTTACGGCGGAGCGCGCGACGCTCCACCCAGAGCAGACGGAACAGAAAGAGCGACAGAACTGCGAGCGCAACGAGCCCTCCGCCGATAATGACGTACCCGAGCGCGTCCCCCGACCCTTCCGCCATCTCCAGCTCCGGGAACAGCTTGCCGAGCGCGTCGAACAGCCGCTCCAGCCAATAGAGGAGCAGATTTTGCCCCGGCTCCTCCGCATCCTTCAAATAATCCGTAAATTCGCGCTGCGAAAGAATGTCCCGCAGCTCCTCCTTTTCCGGCGTCATACGGTCCCCTCGGCTTCCCGCGTCTCCGATCCAAGCGCCGGCTCCGGTCCGCGAAGCCGCGCCAACGCGTCTTCGATGTCGTCCGCGTCCGTTCGCGTCTTCTGCACCCGGTACGTCAGCGCATAGACGACCAGCCCGGCGGGCAGAAACGCGCTGACGACGACGAGGGTGAGCAGCAGCCCGACCACGCTGACGCCGAGGCCGGCCACGACGATGCCCAGCGCGACCGCAAAGACGTAACTCAACGCCGCGAAATTGATGTAGACGGCCAGCAGCCGCCAGAAGCTTCTCCGGGTGAGCGACCAGCTGCGGCCGATCGCGACCGATTCGTTCTCGAACAGCAGCGGCGGCAAGAAATACCCGAATCGAATGAGAAAATAGTAATACGCCAATGCGCCGCCGTAAGCGAACAACACGTATACGACCAAAGCGAACGCGCCCGCGACCGTGACCGCCGCTTCCGAATTGCCGAGCGCCGCCGTCGACAAAATCGCCCCGCCGTACACGAGGCTCAACACGAAGTTACCGACCGATACGATACTGTACGCGCCCATCGAGATGAGCCAATACAACAGCCCGTTGCCCAGCACGCGGCCGTACCGCCGCCACGCCTCGCGCAGCGCGTCGCCGGACGTCACCGCCTCCCCGTCGATCGCGCGATTCGAGAGAATGACGGCCCAAGCGAAATAAACGGGAACGACAAGAAACACCAAGACCAGCCCGATGAGGAAAATGCCGAGCGCCCTCGCCCACACGGCCGCCCCGCCGGCGAAGAGCTCTTCCGAAAAGCGGCTTTCCCAAAACCGATCCATATCGCCGAAGTCGAAATTCGGCACGATCGGCAGCGCGTTCAGGTTGACGAGCAGCACGTTCGATACCAGATAGAACGGACCGAACGCGAGCAGCGTCCCCAGAAACAGAGACGCGAACAGCTTCCGATAAACTTGCAAAGAACGGTCCAGCATCGGACCGACGCCCATCGGGCGCAACGTCGAACGCGTCATGATTCCCTCCGAAAGATTGGAATTGTTTCCTATTGTACCATGACGAAAGAGCCGGCGTCTCCGCCGGCTCCTCCCGTTCTTATATTCGGTTCAGAATCAAAGCGACCCCGAGCACCCCGATCCGGGCGGCGTTCATGATCAAGAAGTTGGACACCGCGAGCCGGAACGTCTCCGCCTTGGACGGATTCGCCGCGAACCGCTTCGCATGCCGGCGGACCGGAACGATCGTCGCCAGCGCCGCCGCGAGCAGCCAGATCGGCACATCGAGGAAATACAATACGATCAGATCCAAATACGCGACGTAATACAACGCTTGGAACAGCTTCACCGCGTTCGCCTTGCCGATATAGATCGGAAGCGTGTACCGCTTGTTTTCGATATCGTCCTCCATGTCGCATATATTGTTGGCCAGCATAATGTTCGCGACGCCGCACACGGCCGGGATCGAAGCCGCGAACACGAGCGACGCTTCCAGCAAGTTCAGTCGGATATCCGCCATGCCGCCCGCGTACGCGATCTCGATCAATTGCGGATCCTGCGGATGAATGAACGCCGCTAGGAATACGATAAGAAACCCCATAAACAAACCGGAGAAAATTTCGCCGAGCGGCATCCGCGATATCGCGATCGGACCGAAGGAATACAGGATGCCCACCGCGAACGACAGCGCCCCGAGCAGCAGCACGACCGTCCCGGTTTCCCGCACGAGAAGCAGGCCGGACGCGACTGCAGCGAGAAACAGCACGGCGATGACCGTCAACGCCGCGCCTTCGCTAATGCGATCCTTCACCATCGCGTTATGCTTTTCGTAGCCGTACCCGGTCTTCTTCACGGCCTTCTTATAATCGATATAATTGTTGATCGCCGTCGTCGCCATATCGATGCACAGCAGCGAGAAGAACATCAGCGCGAACGACGCCCACCGAAACTCGGCGAACCGCAGCCCGGCGTACAACGAACCGATCGCGAACGGGATCATGCTCGCCACCTTCGTTTGAATTTCTACCAGCTTGAGAAAACCTCGGAACGTCATCGCGCGCCACCCCGATCCTGCGAGTATGAACTTCCTTCACTATACCGAGATTCGCGGAACGGGAATGTGAGAAAAATTACACCCGGATTCGCCTCGCCCCAGGACTAGCGGTCTCTCCCTTTTCCGCCGGCTCCTTTCCAAGGTGATTCCCTTTGATCAGGCACCCTGCGGATTAGAATTTTTCAATTGGATATAGAACGTATGTTCGGTATAATGGGGAAAAGGAGGCGGCGTTCATGGACCAAGCGGAACAAGCGGCTTATTTCTTTCGGCGGCGGTGGCCGAACGGGTTTTCCTGCCCGAGCTGCGGATATGGGGCGTATTATACGATCGCGACGCGGCAGCTCCCGCTCTACGAATGCCGCCTGTGCGGACATCAGACGTCCGTGACGGCCGGCACCGTCATGGCCAAGACGCGCACGCCGCTCGCCAAGTGGGCCGCCGCCATCGAGCTGCTCGCCTCTACGAACGGCGTGAACGCGAAGCGGCTCGCCGCGCTCATCGACGTAAAGCACAAGACGGCGTGGCGCATGCTGCGCAAATTCCGGCAGGCGATCGGAGAAGTCGAGGACGCCTTCAAGCTGCAAGGGACCGTACATACCGGGCTTCATTTTCTGGCGCCCAAGTACATATTCATCTTCCTGCCCCACCGGCACTACCGCTGCGAACGCGTCGTGTCCGTCTCGGCTTCCGTCGGAAGAGACGGCAAACCGACCGCCCTGAAGCTCGGGTTCGTGCCTCGAGACCGTCTCGTCCCCCGATTCAAGGAACCGACCGCGCATGGGAAGGCGCGCATTCTGGAGGAGCACGTCGATCCGAGCGCGGACGTTCAATGGTTGAACTCCGATCGGATGCACCATAGCCCGCTGCGAGATTGCCTGCTTGAGGCTCGCGGCTGGATGAACCGACTGTTCCGCGGCGTCGGCACGAAGTACCTGCAGGGCTACCTCGACGAATTCTGCTTCCGTTGGAACGCCGCGTCGCGAGGGAAGCCGCCGCGCGAGGCATGGGACATGTTATGTTTTCCGAGCGACATAGCTGCTTAGCCCCCCTTCTCCCGTGCGCAACCCCACGCCGCCTGAGCAGAGGACATCACCTTGGAAAGGAACGCGGAAAGACACGCCCCCTTCATAAAAGGAAGGACCCGGCGACGTCCGCCGAGTCCATGTTAGGTTTCTTTTCGCTGCCGCTTGAACTACTACTATCCGCTCGCTTTCGCAGCGAACGGATCCGGCTGCTTCACGCTCACGCCCGTCGTGGCCTCGAAGTCGTACAACGCCTTCGTCGTTTCGGAGAAGCGATCCAGCTCGTTGTAGGCCGGAATGCCGTGGTACGCCATATCGAGCCCTTCTTCTTCCTCCTCCGCCGTCGCGCGCAGGCCTACCGTAACCTTCGCGACGTACGCGATCGCGGCTCCTCCGGCGAAGCCCCACGCGATGATCGCCAATGCGCCGATGGCTTGCGCGGCGAGCAGCGACGCATCCCCCGTCGTGAAGAGTCCGCCCTGCGCGTCGAACAATCCGACGGCGATCGTGCCGAACGCGCCATTGAAGCCGTGAACGGCGACCGCGCCGACCGGGTCGTCCACCTTCAGCCTGTCGATGAAGAGCGTCGCCCAGATGACGATCAGGCCTGCGACGAGACCGATGACGATCGACTGCCATTGATTCACGAACGCGCAGCCCGCCGTGATGGCGACGAGGCCCGACAAGGCGCCGTTCATGACCATGGACGGGTCGGTCTTGCCGAAGCGGAACATCGTGAACAGCATCGCGGACGCGCCGCCCGCCGCCGCGCCGAGCATCGTGTTGAGCGCGATCGACGACAGCATGCCGTCGCCGGCGTTCAGCGTGCTGCCGGCGTTGAAGCCGAACCAGCCGAACCAGAGCACGAACACGCCGGCCGAAGCGAGCGGAATGTTCGACGGCGCGAAGACGTTGACGCTGCCGTCCTTATAGCGGCCTTGACGGGGGCCGAGAATCCAGGCGATGACGAACGCCGCGGAACCGCCGAGCAGGTGGATGACGGCCGAGCCCGCGAAGTCCTTCATGCCGAGCTGCGCCAGCCAGCCGTCGGCGTTCCAAGCCCAGTGGCCGGAAATCGGGTACAAGAGAAGCGCGATCAAGCCGGCGACGATGACATAAGCTTTGAAGTTCATTCGCTCCGCCACCGCGCCCGAGACGATCGAGATGCAGGCCACCGCGAAGCCGAGCTGGAACAAAACGTATGCGGCAGCCGGCAAATCGAGGCCGAGGTCGATTTGCTGCGGGGCAAAGAACAGCGACGTCCCGATCAGACCGCCCGCGTCGGACCCGAACATGAGACCGAAGCCGATCGCCCAGAACGCTAAGGCGCCGATGGTCAGGTCGACGAAAATCTTCATCGTGACGTTGACCGCGTTCTTCGTCCTTACGAGGCCGGCCTCGAGCAGGCTGAATCCGCCCTCCATGAACAACACCATGGCCGCCGCGAGCACGACCCAGATCGTATTGAGATGTATCGCTTCCACCATGATCGACTACGCCTCCCCTGTCAGCGGCCGAAGCTCGTCGATCGTCTCGTCGATCCGGCCGGTACGAATGTTATAGGCTTGCTCTACGGAGGAGATGAAGATTTTCCCGTCCCCCGCCTCGCCCGTCTGCGCCGCCGACACGATCGCTTGCACCGTACGCTCGACCATGAAGTCCGAGATGACGATCTCCATCTTTACTTTCGGGTGCAGACTGACGTTGTAATTTTGCCCTCTATAGATGCCGCTTCGTTCTTTCTGCAATCCGCGTCCGACCACCTGATTCACCGTGAACGCCGTTACGCCGATCGCGTGCAGCGCCTTGATCGTATCGTGCAGCTTCTGCGGTCTAAGAATCGCCTCGATCTTCTTCAACCGGGTTCGCCTCCGTTTTGGTTACTAATACTGCCATAGCAAAACCTCACATGTAGATGTTATCTACAATTACATGTAACAATATCTCACGTCACCCGCTTTTCGTCAATACATGTCGCTGTATTTCACATAAAAAGTTCGAAATCGTCGTCATTCCTTCGTGTCACAACTTTGCGCCGACTCTCGTTACATGGGTAAACCCAAGCGAGGAGTGGTGTGCGATGCAAACGATCGTAGTGGTCGGAGGCGGTTATGCGGGCATTCATACGGTGAAAGCGGTCAAGGCGGAGAGCGAGCGGACCGGCGCGCCGGTCCGCATCGTTCTGATGGACCCGGCGACTTATCACGCGAAGAAGGTGCGGCTCGTGCAAGCGGCGGCGGTGCCGACCAGCTTGCGGGTGCCGTGGGAGGCGTTGTTTCCCGCGGGCGAAGCGGATTTCGTACAGGGGCGCTGTCTTGCCGTCGACGCCGCGGCGCGGAAGGTGAAATACGAGGACGCGTCGGGCGTCGAACGAACGCTGGCGTACGACCGGCTCGTGCTCGCGCTCGGCAGCGTCGTCCGCGAAGCGCCCGAGGGCGCCGGCGGCATCGCGCTGCGGGACGAAGTCCATGCGGAGCGCATTCGCCTCGCCGTCGAGGCGAATTTGTCGGCGGCGGCCCAGGAGCGAGATGCCTCGCGGCAAGCGGCGCTGTGCGCCGTCGTCGTCGCCGGGGGCGGGATCAGCGGCGTCGAGACCGCCGCCGAGCTCGCTAAGGCGATGAGGCGTCGGGCCGCCGCGCTCGGGCTTCCGGCGACGCTGCCGCGCGTGACGATCGTCGCCGGCGGAACGCGGCTCGTGCCGCTAATGACGGAAGCCGCGTCTAAGCGCCTGGAAGCACGGCTGCGCGCGGCAAGCGTACGCATCGTCCGCGGCGCGCGCGTCGCCCGGGAGGGCGGCGACGGGTTCGCCGTGCTTTCCGACGGGAGACGCCTCCCCTGCGGCCTCGTTATCTGGACAATCGGGGTAGACCCAAGCCCGTCGCTGCGCGGTCTCGGGCTGCCGCTCGGCTCGAACGGACGGCTCCAGACCGATTCGTGGTATCGGGTGCAAGGCGGCTATGATACGATATATGCCATTGGGGACAACGCGCGGATCGTCGATTCGGCGACGGGTATCGAAGACGGGATGACGTGCCGCGAAGCGATCCAACAAGCGCAGCGGCTCGGGAGGGTGCTGCTCGCGGACATCGCCGGCCGCCCCGCCGAACCGCATCGCGCGGCGACGCGGCAGCAGTATTGCGTGGACCTCGGCGAAGGCGAAGGCTTCGCATGGATCCGCCACTGGGGCGTCGACTTTACGATCGGCGGCGCGCTCGGCGGCAAGGTAAGAGAGTACACCTGGAACCTCGGCAGCTTGATGAAGTAATCGGAAGTCGATATAAGATTCGGTAGAGGAGCGCGATGGGAATGACGGAATCGTCGGCGGCGGCCGGAACGGAACATTTATATGAGAAATACAGGCCTTTGTTATTTTCATTGGCGTACCGCATGACCGGCTCCGCCGCGGAAGCCGAGGACGTCGTGCAGGACGTCTTCCTCCAGTGGGAGCGCCGGACGCCGGATGCGCGGGCGCTCGAGTATCCGAAGGCGTATTTGTGCAAGATGACCGTCAATCGTTGCACCGACCTCGCTCGCTCCGCCCGCGCGCGGCGGGAGACGTACGTCGGCCCTTGGCTCCCCGAGCCGCTCCTGACGACCGGAGCCGAGGGCGACCCGGCGGTCGTCGCGGAACGCGACGAGACGCTGTCGTTCGCCATGCTGCTGATGATGGAGCGGCTCTCCCCCGTCGAGCGCGCCGTCTTCGTGCTCCGGGAAGCGTTCGGCTTCGAGTATGAGGAGATCGCGGGCCTCGTTGACAAGTCGGCGGCGAACGTCCGGAAAATCATGAGCCGCGTCAGAGTCAAGCTCGACGCCGATCCCATGGAGGCCGCCGCGCCGTCCGAGCAATTCGCGGAAGAGCTGCTCCGGGCGTTCCATCACGCGGCCGGCACCGGCGACATGGAGCCGCTCTTTCGGCGGCTGGCGCCGGACGTCGTGCTTCTGTCGGACGGAGGGGGCAAGGTGTTCGCGGCGACGGCGCCGATCGAGTCGAAGCCGAGGGTCGCCGCCTTCCTCGGCGGCTTGCTGCGGAAGATGGCTCCCGATACTTCGGTCGTGCCCGTCGTCGTCAACGGCGGCCCGGGCCTCGCCATTTTCGAGGGAGAGGATCGGACGGTACGCAGCGTGATGGCGTTCCGGCTCGGTGGGGACGGAGAGGTTCGGGCCGTCTACATCGTCCGCAACCCGGACAAACTGAGTCATGTTTCGCGGGAGCTGCGAATACCCTAGTACCACTACGGACAAACGGGGTGGAGCATGTCCTGGATCGAAGCCTTCGTACTCGGACTCATTCAAGGGTTAACGGAATTTCTCCCGATCAGCAGCACCGGTCATCTCGCGCTCGGGCGCCATGCGTTCGGTCTGCAAGAGGCGGGATTGTTCCTCGACACGATGCTGCATATCGGCACGCTGGCCGCCGTCGTGTTTTATTATCGCGAGGAGCTGTACGGCATATTGAAAAATCCCCTCGGCAAAGTCAGCCTGCTGCTCGTCGTCGGCACCATTCCAGCCGTCGTCGTCGGCTACTTGTTCGAGGATTTCTTCGAGGAGATTTCCGTCAGCGGCGCGACGATCGGCTGGGAATTTCTCGCGACGGGCTTCTTCCTCTGGTTCGCGGACGGGATGCGGAACGGGCGCAAGAAGATGCAAGACCTGACCTATACGGACGCGCTCGTCATCGGCTCGTTCCAGGCCGGCGCCATTCTTCCGGCGATCTCCCGCTCCGGACTGACGATCGTCGGCGGCCTGATTCGGAAGCTCGACCGCGAAACGGCGGCGTACTTTTCCTTCCTATTGTCGATCCCGGCCATTCTCGGCGGCATCGTCCTGCAGTCGACGAAGCTGCTGGAGGGCGGCGGCGCGGCCGGCTCCGTCGGCATTCCCGCGCTCATCGTCGGCTCCGTCGCCTCCGCCGTCTTCGGGTACGTCGCGGTGCGCTGGATGATCGATTTCTTGAAGCGCGGTTCGCTGAAAATTTTCGCCGTCTACGTCTGGGCGCTCGGCCTCGTCGTCCTCGGCGCGCAGTTCCTCGGCAAGTGGTAACGCCCGGCGCGGCCTCGAGTTGAACCGCTCCCTCCGCTTCGCTACAATAAGAGCATTACTTATCGAGGAAGCGGTGGTTTCGTGGCAGGTCGAGGTCGCGGACAGCAAGAACGAGGCGGACGCCGGGGCTCCGGCGCCGGACAACAGGAGCGGACCGGGCGCCGCGGCGGCGGCGGCGCGGGCGGCGGGCGCGGAAGCGCGTCGTTCGGCGGCGGGCGTCCGCCGCGCGGCGAGGCCGGCCGAACGCGCGACGCGGCGGGCTCCGGCGGGCGCGGCAGAGGCGCCGGCATGGCGGCTTCGTCCGCCGGCGGAAGGCCGCGAAGCGCGGCGTCGCCCGACGGCGGGTACGGCCGCGGCGAGCCATCGGCCGGAGCTCGCGGCCGCGGCGGCTCTGGGGCGCGCCGCTCCGAGGCGGGCGTTCGCGGAGACTTCGGGATCCCGGGCTTCGGGGGCCCCCGCGTTCGCGGCGCCGGCCCAGCCGGTCGCGGCTTCGCGCATGGCGGTTCCGCCCCGCTGCCGTCGGCCGCCGGGCTGCAGCTGAACGCCGCCAAGCGCAAGGGCGAGTGGCTGGAGCTGAAGCTGCCGGAGTCGTTGGCGGCGGTGCCGCTGAACGGCTTGATGCAGCTGCTGCCGATCCCGGGGAAGGTCGCCGGGCGGCTCATCTCCGTCAACGGCGTGCAGCGCCAAGGCAAGCTGCTCCGGCTCAAGCTGTTTCCGGAGGAGCGCCCCGAGTTCGACCCGGAATGGATGGAGCTCAACATCTTGTACGAAGACGACTTCACCCTCGTCGTGAACAAGCCCCCGGGCATGGAGGTCCACCCGAGCGTCAAGGACCAACGCGGGACGCTGGCGCATAAGGTCGCCGCGTACTACGACATGACGAACCAGGCATGCCGGGTTCGCCATGTCCACCGGCTCGACAAGGATACGACCGGACCGGTGCTGTACGCGAAGAACGAGCTCGCGCACTACGTCTTCGACGCGGCGATGCGCGAGAAGCGCATCGAACGCATCTACGCCGCCCTGGCGGAGGGCGTCGTCAAGGACGCGAAAGGCGTCATCGACGCGCCCATCGGACAAGACCGCCACCACTCCACGCGGCGGCGGGTAAGCGAGACCGGCGAGTCGGCGGTCACGCGGTACGAGGTGATCGAGCGGTTCGCCGATCACACCCTCGTGCGGCTGCGGCTCGAGACGGGCCGCACGCATCAAATCCGGGTGCATCTGTCGCACCTCGGGCACCCGATCGCCGGCGACGGCTTGTACGGCGGCCATCGCCCGATCATGCAGCGCCAAGCGCTGCATGGCGAGAAGCTCGTCTGGCCGCATCCGTGGACCGGCGAACGGATGAGCGTCCACGCGCAGCTGCCCGACGACTTCGCCGCCGCGCTGCGCGCCCTGCGCGACGCGAACGGATACAGCAAGCGATAAAAATAACCTCCCGCCGATCGGCGGGAGGTTTATTTTGCTTACGCCGATCCGCCGCCCATCCGCGCCGCGGCGGCCCGGACTTCGTCGATCAACCGATCGAAGCCGACGGCCACCGCCTCCTTCAGGTCGGTCACCGCTCGGCCGATGCTTTCGAGCGCGCCCGTCTGCTCTTCGATCGCGGCCGTCTGCTCCTGAATCGACGCGTTCACGCCGGTCACCTCTTGCGTTAAGCCCGTCAACGCGAAGACGATCGCGCCGACGGCGATCATGAGCGCCAGGACGAGCACCCATCTCTGATTGTACCAAGGCGTCGGCTTCGCATGCGTCTCCCTTCTCGGACCGAAGTCCTCCATCGGATACATATAATAACTGCGGTCGTCTTCGATTCGGTAATGTCGATGCGGCGCATCCGGCCGGCGAGGCGCCGGCGGCAGCCGCTCCTCTCCTGCATCGATCGAATTCGGATTCGGGTTTCTGTTCGGTTCGTTCATCGCGCATTCCTCCTCCTTCGCCTTGCGATCGGCGGAATTGCCATAGCGTTCGAGGCGAAGGGCCGTTTTCGGTCGGTCGACGCGAGGTGCGCCGCATAATTGGGCGCTCTTTACAAAAACTATAGAAGGAATTCCTTCAAAGGGCTCCCTACATTTCATTTTATGGAGGAGATCCACCGATGAAAAACCAAGGCAACAGCATGCAGTCGCAAAACCCGTTGTCGCAAGCCCAGCAGTCGCTCGACCATCTGCATAACGCCGTCGCGATGGCGCAGTCGAAGCCGAACGATCAGATGATCCAACAGGCTCAGAATTCCTTAGAAAAGGCGTCCCGCTCCGTCGACCAAGCCCAATCCGCCGGCAACCCCAACGCTTCGCAGCTGGTGCAAAGCGAGCTGCAAGAAGAGCAAGAAAACCTGCAATCGCTCCAATAAAACAGAGGGACTTCGACGGTACGCCGTCGAAGTCCCTCTTTCTTCTCTGGCGTTCCGAGCCGCTCCTCCGGTAAACTGGAAGAAAGGAGCGATGAAGCATGCCGACGTGGAAGCACGCCGCCGCCCGGGTATGGAACGGCTGGAAGCGCCGCAGGGTGCTGTCCTGGTTCCGCCCCGGCGCGGTCGTCAAGGGACGGTATACGATCGTTAAGCCGATCGGCGAAGGCAGCTACGGCCTCGCCTACTTGTGCAGAGACCGCCGCGCGGGAGACCGGCCGTGCGTGCTGAAGCATGTCCAGCCGCTGCGCGGCGGCGCGCTCCGCACGGAAGCGGTATACAGCCTGGAGACCGCGATGCTGGAACGGCTGAGCCACCCCTCGGTGCCGCGTCTGTTGGATCGCTTCCGATACCGCGGCGCGTTCTGCTTCGCGATGGAATACGTACCCGGCCTTAGTCTCGAGAAGCTGTTGTTCGAGGAGGAACGGACGTTCACCGAAGCGGAAGCTTTGCTGCTGCTTCGGCGGCTGATCGACGTCGTGGCCGATATCCATGCGGCGGGCATCGTCCATCGCGACATCCGGATCGCCAACGTCATCGTAGACGGCGAGCGCGTGCACTTGATCGATTTCGGGCTGGCTCGCGATCTAGCGCCCGGAACGCCGGATCCCGTGCCGGACGACGTTCTGGACGACGATCCGATGGAGAAGAAACTCCGGCGGCGCGTCGACGTGACGAGCGATTTTTACGCGATGGGGCACCTGCTTCTTTTTCTGCTATACAGCTCATATCCCGAAACCCGCGAGGAGCGCAGCTGGGAAGAAGAACTCGCTGGACTCGCCCCGGAAACGAAAAGGCTGCTCCGCCGATCGCTCATGACGGAACAGCCTTACGCCTCTGCCGAGGAGCTGCGCGACGACTTGGACGCCGCGATCCGCGCCTCCGCGCATTAATTAACTGCTGTAGCTGGAATATCCCTTCTTCTTGTAGTAGCCGTGGCCGTATTGATTGTGCTTCGGGGGTACCCCGTACGTCGGCTTATGGAAATGATCGCTGCTGCTAAACTTCTTATATCCGCCGTAGTGCGGTCCGTGATGCTTCTTGTGCGAGGACGAGAGAAGCGTCTTCAACAATCTCTTCAACATCGTCGAGCCCTCCTAGCCTTTTGATTACTTATACGAGAGGTCCTCTTGTCCGGTTGCGTTTCCCGAACGACTTTGGTACGTTGACACTATCGAACAATCCCGCTACGGCGCGAGCGAAAGGAAGCTGATCCGATGTCCGTATACGATTTCAGCGCGAGAACGATTCGAGGCGAAGAGCGCTCGATGTCCGACTATCGCGGCAAGGTGCTGCTCATCGTCAACACCGCCAGCGAATGCGGCTTCACCCCGCAATACAAGGGCCTTCAGGAGCTTTACGAGAAATACCGCGACGCGGGCCTGGAAATTCTCGGCTTCCCTTGCAACCAATTCGGCGGGCAGGAGCCGGGCGACGAGGCGGCGATCGCCGGCTTCTGCGAGACGAACTTCGGCGTGACGTTCCCGTTGTTCGCGAAGGTCGACGTGAACGGCGACGACGCGCATCCGCTGTTCAAGTATTTGACCAAACAGGCGCCCGGCATTCTCGGCACGAGGTCGATCAAGTGGAACTTCACGAAGTTCCTCGTCGACCGCGAAGGCAACGTCGTAACGCGCTTCGCGTCCACCGACAAGCCGGAAGACTTGGAACGCGATATTCAGAAATATTTGGGGTAACCCTCTCCCTACTCCCGGATCCGATGCGGGTGCGAGTACACGTTCAGCGACGCCCCTCGAACGAAGCCGACGGCCGTAATGCCGAGGTCGCGCGCGAGCTCGACGGCGAGCGTCGTCGGCGCCGACTTCGACAGGACGACGCCGGCGCCGAGCTTCGCGACCTTCAGGACGACCTCGGAGGAGAGGCGGCCGCTGAACGCGACGATCGCGTCCCGCGTCGGGAGGTTCTCGAGCAGGCAGCGCCCGTACAGCTTATCGAGGGCGTTGTGGCGGCCGATATCGGATCTCGCGAGCAGCAACCGATCCGGCGAGCACAGCGCCGCGTTATGCAAGCCGCCCGTCCGCCGGAACGCCTCCGACGCGTCCTCGAGCTCGCGCAGCCGGTCGACGCACTGCCGCACGGTCAGCTTCACGGGGCTGGTCGACGTACGCGCGGCGCGGGCGTCGTTCACGAAGTAGAATTGGCGGCTCTTGCCGCAGCAGGAGCCGATGAACCGTTTCGAGACGGCGTCCTTGCCGGCGGCGCGCGGATTGCGCAGCTGGACGCGAGCGAAGCCGGAGACGGGGTCGATCGCGAGCGACGCGACCTCGTCCGCCCGGCGGATGATGCCTTCGGACGCCAAGAAGCCATACGTAAGCTCCTCCAGGTCGCTCGGCGTGCACACCATCGTGGCGAACTCCGCGCCGTCGAGCAGGATCGTCAGCGGCCGTTCGACCGCGATCCAATCCTCCGTCTCGCGGAAGCCGGAGACGTCGTAGCGCACGACGGCGCGCCGCTCCGCCGCGTCCGCGTCCACGGAGGCGTAAGCGTCGTCGTGAATCTCTCCGTTTTCCATCCCGCTCAGCTCACTTCCGTCTCCAAGTCTTCGATCCGCTTCTCCGCGTACCGCATGTCTTTCCCTGCATGATAAGCGTCCGCCTTCTCCAATGCGACGGTCGTATTGTATTCCGGAATGCCGGCATGCGGCTCGTATACGCCCTTCGGCAGCAGCGCGTTGCCTTCCGGCCAATAGACGGCGAGGTTGCCCGGCCGCGTGTCGGCGAGCTTCGCCCGGCCGTGGAAGACGCCGTAGCGGTTATGGAGCACGACGCCGTCGCCGTCGGCGATGCCGCGAGCCGCCGCGTCGGACGGATGGAGCAGCACGTCGCGGCGGTCGGCGGCGTTGAAGGGATCCTTCTCTCCGTAGATCATCGAATTGAACTGCTTGCCGCGACGGGTCGTGAGGAAGTAACGGCCTTCCTCCCGCCGCGTCTCTGGCAGCGCGATCGGCAGCAGACGCCCCCGGCCGTCGGCTGTCGGGCAGACGCCGTCCTCGCACAGCCACGCGCCGCCCCATTGGAAGACGTCGCCCTTGCGGCGCAGATGCTGAATGCCGTCGTACGACGGGTTCGCGAGCGCGATCTCCGCTCGGATCGCCTCCGCCGACGCGAAGGCGACGCGCTCGGCTTCCTCCGGCTTCACCCGACGCGCCAGATCCACGTAAATCCGCCACTCGGCGCGCGCTTCCTCGATGCGCGGGCCTTCGATTTCCGGAGAGAAATACACCATCCGCTCCGTCGACGTGGACGTACCGCCGCCCGGCTGCTCGTATCGCGTCATCGCCGGCAGCACGATGACCTCTTCGCGCGCATCGACCAAGGTGGACGTATTCAAGATGATGTCCTGGTGCACCCGCAGGTCGACGTTCTCGAGACAGCGGCGCACGAAGTCCGGATCGGGCATCGTCTCGAGGAAGTTGCCGCCCGACGTATAGAAGATGCGCAGCTTTCGCGCGTCGTCGTCGGGAAGGGCCGCGTTTTCTAAGGACACGCCTACGATATCGCCCTGCCACCGCGGCAGCCGGAAGCCCCAGAGCTTCTCGATGCGCTCGATCGTCGCCGGGTCCCACTCGCCGCCCGGCAGCGAGAACGGGTCCGCCCCCATCTCCCCGGACCCCTGCACGCCGGAATGCCCGCGGATCGGCATGACGCCGCAATGCTTGCGCCCGAGGAAGCCGCGCAGCATCGCCAGATTCGCCACCTGCGAGATGTTGTCGGTGCCGAACCGATGCTGCGTGAGGCCCATCGACCAGACGAACACGCCGGAGCGCGACCGCGCCAGCAGCTCGGCGAATTCGCGCATGCGCGAGCGCGTCATGCCCGCGGACGCTTCCAGCGCCGACCAATCCAGCGCCTTGACATGCGCCTGCAGCGCCTCGAGGCCGGTCGTATGCGCCTCGACGAACGCGCGGTCGACCGCCGACCCCGGACGCTCCGCCTCCATCTCGAACCACGTCTTCATGACGCCGTTCATGAACGCGATATCGCCGCCGATGTTGACCTGATACACGTCGTCGACGAGCTTCGTGCCGAACAAGGCGCTCTCCGGGATCGACGGGATCCAATACTTTTCCATAGAAGGCTCGCGGTACGGGTTGATCATAACGATCTTGGTCCCTTGCCGCTTCGCCGCGTACAAATACTTCGTCGACACCGGCTGATTGTTCGCCGCCACCGACCCCCAGAACACGACGACGTCGGATCCGATCCAATCCGAATAGCTGCAGCTCGACGCGCCGATGCCGAGCGACCGCTTCAGCGCCGTCTTGCTCGGCGAGTGGCAGATGCGCGAGGCGTTGTCGATGTTGTTCACGCCAAGAAATCTAGCGACCTTCGCGGCGGTATAGTACACTTCATTCGTGATGCCCCGCGCCGTCAGGAAGAACGCCGTCTGCTTCGGGTGCGTGCGCTTCATCTTCGCCGCGATTCGATCCATCGCTTCGTCCCACGACACCCGGGAGAACGTCCGCTCCCCCTTGCGCCGCAGCAGCGGATACGGGATGCGCCCGAGCCGGCGCAGCTCCGCGCTGTCGAGCTTCCGCAGCTCGTCGATGTCTTGGTGCAAGACGTCCGGTTGGATCGCCGGCATCGTGTTCAGCCGCAGCACGTTCAGCCGCGTCGTGCACAGATGCGGGCCCGCGAGCGTCCGATCCTTCAAGCCCGCCACGCCGAGCGCGCAGCCGTCGCAGACGCCCTGCGTCAAGATGCGCGCCGCGTACCCTAGATTGTCCCGATTGTCCCAAGCGACCTTCAACGTCTCGCGAATATGCGCGGGCTTCACCTTCCCGAGCCCGAACGGCACCGGACTGACCCACAGCCGCGGGTCCGGAGCGAAGGGAAGCTTCTGCGGCCCGTCGTGTTTCGTTTTCCCCATGATTGGATTTCCTCCCTTAAAAAACATCCGAAAAACGCAAAAACCGCGCACGAAACCATCCCGGTTGGGAACGGCCGTGAGCGGTTAGTCTAGAGCAGGATCGCTGCCAAGTGCCAACCTTACGGATTCAACCTCTGCCGAACTTCTCTTCGATATTCGCGTCGAACACGAATACGGACATGCCGAAATCCTTCTCGATGTCGATGTCGACGAACAGGTCCACGAGCTTCGCGCCCAGGAACGCCTCCATCTCGACTGGAGGATGCTTGCGGTACAGCTGCTTCACCATCTCGGTACGGGCCGCGCGGAGCATCGGCTTCCCCTCGTCGTGCTCGGCGATGAACTTCTCCACCGGCGACAGGTTGCCTTCCATCTCGCAGATCGCCCACTGCTTGCAGAACGTCGTCCGGATGTGCCCGGGACCCTTCCCCATATGCCGCTTGCGAAACGCGCGCACCAGATTGCTGAACTCAGCTTCGTATTTATTCATCGGAATCAGCCTCTCATGTCAGCATTATCTTAGCATGAGAGCGATTGCATGACAACGGGTAAGGCTCGCCTCTTCTATCCGCCGAGGAGCGCGCGCAGGCCGGCGAACGCTGCGGCGTACACGACGGCCAAGTACAGGAACGTCGCGGCCAGCATTCCGTAGCCGGCGAGGACGAGCACGCCGTCGCGGCGGAGCAGCCCGAGCGCGAAGAAGACGATCGCGTACGCCGGGATGGCGTTCGACAGCGGCATCGGCAGCGGGAGCATCATCCCGACGGAGCCGGCGACGATGCCGACCGCATGCGCCGCGCGAAGCGTCCGCGTCCCCGTCAAGGCGCCCCATCGCGGCTTCGCCCATGCCTCCAGCCGCCGCAGCAGGGCCCCCGCCTTGTCGGCGATCGTCCGCATATGCTTCTGCTTGACGCGAAGCCGCCCGAGGCGGCGCGGCAAGCGCAAAGGCCCGCCGGTGACGAGGCTGAGGCAGATCAAAATAATGAGCGTGCCGAACGGCGTGCTCATGCCCGGGATCGACACCGGCAGCAAGAAGGGCGCCGTCAAGATCATGACCGCGATCAACAGACCTTCCCGGCCGATGCGCTCGAACAGCTCGTCCATCTCCAGCCCTTCCGGCGGCGTAGCCGCGGCGAGCTCGCCGACGAGCGCGGATACGCTCGCTTGTTCCTCGTTCGAAGCCTTCCCCATAGCCTTCTCCTTACGGTCCCGTTTCCGTTACTCCGCCTTCTTCGCGACCCGCTTGCGAACGAACCAGACCGCCGCGGCGACCGCGCCCAACGCTAACGCGACGTAGACGATATTCGAATATACGTCCATGTACGCGACGATCGTCTCCCACGAATCCCCGACGGCGGCGCCCACGTAGACGAGCGCCGTATTCCAAATCAACGAACCGATCGTCGTCAGCAGCAGGAACGGAAGGAAGCGCATGCCCGAGCTTCCCGCCGGAATCGAGATCAAGCTGCGGACGAGCGGCACGAGTCTGCCGAAAAACACGGCCCACGGCCCGTGCTTGTCGAACCAGGCGTCCGCCTTCCGAATATCCTCCGGCTTCAGGCGAAGCACCCTGCCGTATTTGACGACGATCGCCTCGAGCCGTTCCGCCGACAAGATGCGGCCGATGCCGTACAGTATGATCGCGCCCGCGAGGGACCCGGCCGTCGCGAACGCGATCACCCCGATCGGCGTCAAATCCGTCGACGTCGTCATAAACCCGCCGAACGTCAAGATGACCTCCGAGGGAATCGGCGGGAATAAATTTTCCAACGCGATCAATAAGAAAATACCCATATACCCGTAAGCGTCCATGACTTCCGCGATCCAATGCTCCATGTTCGTCTCCCGCTCCTTCGTCTCTTAGCCGAAATAATCTCTAACTTTCCGATATAGGACATTGTCCATAACTTTATACAAGAAAAACAACGCAAGGAAGCAAAATCCGTATACGGCCGCGACCGTCGTCGCGATAAGCGCGAACAACGACCGGGTCGGCAGCGCGTGACCGATCGCCGCGAAAGCGGCGGCCGCCGTCAGCGTGAGGCCGGAGAGGCCGAGCAAATAATGGTGCCCGTGCGTCTCGAACGGACTCGAGTACTTCGACATGGACAGCAGTTCCTTCACCTTAAACTGCGTAATGGCCTCCTTCGCCGCGTCCTCCTTGCGCCTTCCTTGCCGTTCCAGATCGGCCGCGAAATCCTCCAGATAGTTCCGCAGCTCCTGCCGGTCGTCCGCGCTCAACGCCAACTGATCCACATACGCGCCGATGTCGGTCTGCTTCCGTAACAGGCGGTTCATGCGCAGATGTCCGACGTAATTCGCCGCCGCCCAAGCCGCGGCCGCCGTGAAAGAGGCGAAATACGAAACGGAAAGCCACAGCTGATCGCCGGGATTCACCCGTTCGTCGATCGCGAACGTGACGACGCAGATCGCGACGGAGAGCAGCAGCAGCCAGACGTGTTTGATTTCGCCCATACTGAAAATTTTACGCGCCAGAAGTTTCATCGTTTCACCTCCGAATCGTTCAAATAAACCGATTCACGATCTCGGTCGTCTTCTTCCAGTCGGCAATCGATTGCCGCAGCGCTTCCCGGCCGTCTTCGGTCAACGCATAGTATTTCCGCCGCCCGCCGTGGCTCTGGTCTCCCCAGTAGGCGGACACGGCGCCCTGCTTCTCCAGTCGCTTCAAGGCTAAATACAGCGTGGCCTCTTGAATTTCGAACATCCCTTCCGTGCGCTCCTTAATGGATTTCGAAATCTCGTACCCGTAGTTATCCTTCGCCGTCAGGACGGACAGGATGAGAAGGTCGATCGTTCCTTTCAGCATTTCCGCATTCAAGAGGCGCTTCCCCCTACATCGATTACTCAACGACATTGAGTAGTTCGTTAGCAAGTATATCCCACACTACCTAACAATGCAATATACTTATAAAAATTAAGGACTCCCTCATGTTTTCTTCTCGTGATATGATGCTTCTTGTAGGCTTTCTAGGGTTCCTCGAGACGCGCGGCGCGCGATTCGGTACGGTCCGAGAGAAAGCCGCGCGGGGGCATGGGATTGCCTCGCGTACACGGAGGGATAAAAGCCCGGGAGATATCTAACGATATGTCTCGGGCTTCTTTTTTGCGTTCGTTCGCTTGCCCGGGCTTTCGAGAAAGGAGGTTGCTGCTCTATGGCGTGGATCTACCTGCTCGCGGCCGGCGTCTTCGAGGTCGTCTGGGCGATCGCTCTGAAGGCGTCCCACGGCTTCACGCGTCTTTATCCGTCTCTCGTCACGCTCGCCTTCATGGCCCTGAGCTTCTATCTGCTGGCGCTCGCGACGAAGACGCTCCCGATCGGCACCGCGTATGCGGTATGGACCGGCATCGGCGCGCTCGGCGCGGCCGTGATCGGCATGGTCGCCCTGCACGAGCCCGTCAGCGCGCTCCGTTTGCTGTTCCTCGCGCTCATTCTCATCGGCCTGGTCGGCCTCAAAGTGACGTCCGGCCACTAAATTGGAAAAGGACCATCCGATTCCCGTCGGACGGTCCTTTTTCGCCTCTCTTCGCGCCAACTGCTCAAAATTCGATACCATTTCGCCGAACTGCTCAATTTTTGACGCCATTTCGGCTAGCTGCCCCTTTTTGCGTCTTCGGCGGGCTGCGGCCACCTCGTGTTCCGTAGTATGTCGCCCCGCCTTCTCACCTCTCTTCGCGACAACTGCTCAAATTTTGATACCATTTCGGCTAGCTGCTCCTTTTTACGTCTTAAGCCGGCCGCACCCGCCTCATATTCCGCACGATGTCGCCCAGCCTTCTCGCCTCTCTTCGCGCCAACTACTCAAAATTTGATACCATTTCGCTCAACTGCTCAAATTTTGACACCATTTATCTTCGAGCGAAAAAAACGCCGATCCCCCGGAATCGGGCGACCGGCGCTTGGCCATGTCCTGCGTTATACTTCGAACGAGCTCTTCAGCGACACGATCCGGTTGAACACCGGCCGCCCCGGCGCGGACGTCTTCGGATCGACGTTGAAGTAGCCGTGGCGGAAAAATTGGAACTTGCTGTGTGCGGCGACGTCCTTCATGTCCGGCTCGACGAAGCCGTTGGCCGTCACGAGCGAATTCGGATTGATCCGATTCAGGAACGACTTATCGGCGCCCGCGGCGCCCGCCAGCCGTTCCCCCTCCGCCTCCAGCGATCCCGCCGGAGCCGCCTCGGCGTCCGGGTCGGTTTCGCCGTCCTCGTCGTAGATAAGCGGCTCGTACAGACGGAATTCCGCCGGCACGGCGCGCGTCGCTTCGACCCAGTGGATCGTCCCCTTCACCTTGCGGCCGGTAAAGCCCGTGCCGCTCTTCGTCTCGGGGTCGTACGTGCAGCGAAGCTCGACGACGTTGCCCGCCTCGTCCTTCACGACTTCTTCGCACTTGATGAAGTACGCGGACTTCAGCCGCACCTCATTCCCGGGGTACAATCGGTGATATTTCGGAGGCGGCGTCTCCATGAAATCCTCGCGTTCGATGTAGATTTCGCGCGAGAACGGAATGCTGCGGGAGCCGAGCTCCGGGTTTTCCGAGTTGTTTTCGATTTCCAACATCTCGACCTGCCCTTCCGGGTAGTTCGTGATGACGACCTTCAGCGGGTCCAGCACGGCCATCGTGCGCGGCGCGGCCAGCTTCAGATCCTCGCGGATGTAATGATCGAGCATGCGCGCGTCCACCGCGCCGCTGCCCCGGGAGATGCCCGTCGCCGTAATAAAGTCGCGGATCGACTTCGGCGTGAAGCCCTTGCGGCGGAAGCCGGAGATCGTCGGCATGCGCGGATCGTCCCAGCCGTCCACGACCTTCTCGTCGACGAGCAGCTTCAGCTTCCGCTTGCTCATGACCGCGTTCGTCAGGTTCAGCCGGCCGAATTCGTATTGTCGCGACACGTGCGGCATCTCGCATTCGCGAATGACCCAATCGTAGAACGGGCGCTGATCCTCGAACTCGAGCGTGCAGAGCGAGTGCGTGACGCCTTCGATCGCGTCCTCGAGCGGATGCGCGTACGCGTACATCGGATAGATGCACCATTTGTCGCCCGTGTTATGGTGATGCGCGTGCGAAATCCGGTAGATGACCGGGTCGCGCATGTTGATGTTCGGCGACTTCATGTCGATCTTAGCGCGGAGCACCTTCTGCCCGTTCTGGAATTCCCCGGCCCGCATCCGCGCGAACAGGTCCAGGTTCTCCTCGACGGAGCGGTTCCGGTACGGGCTCTCCCGGCCCGGCTCGGTCAGCGTGCCGCGCATCTCGCGGATTTGATCCGCCGTGCTGTCGTCCACGTAAGCGAGCCCTTTCTTAATCAAGAGCACCGCGCGGTCGTACATCTCCTCGAAGTAATCCGACGCGAAGAACAGCCCGTCCCACTCGTACCCGAGCCACTTCACGTCTTCCTTGATCGCCTCGACGTACTCGACGTCCTCCTTGACCGGATTCGTGTCGTCGAACCGCAGGTTCGTCCGTCCGCCGAACTCGTCGGCGACGCCGAAGTTGAGGACGATCGACCGCGCGTGGCCGATATGCAGGTAGCCGTTCGGCTCCGGCGGGAAGCGCGTGACGATCTCCTTCGCCCGGCCCGCCTTCAGGTCTTCGACGATAATCGTCTTGATGAAGTTGGAGTTCTCTTCCGTTCGCTCGGTTGCTTCCGTACGTTCGGTACGTTCTGGCATGGCTATCCCATCCTTTGCGATCCCGTTTTCTATATCGTCGGTTATGCTAATCCCTAAATCGTACCATAAACCGACGGAAAATAAAAAACGGATTCGCGCCGCTACGCCGTTTTCCGCTGAAAATACGCGAAGCCCGCCGCGAAGAACAAGACGAAGCTGCCGGCGACGACGAGCATGAGCTTCTCGTACGGCGCCTCGAACGCGCCGAAGCTGTCCGCCGCCCACGGGATCGTCGCAAGCGCGGGCTGCGCCCACGGGTACCACGGGCCGTACGTTTCGGAGTTGGCGATAAGAATGCTGGGCAGCGTGAAAATGACGTTCAGCGCCAGCGGCGCCGCGAAGCTCTGCCACAAGGCGGACGCGCCGAGCTGCAGCGCCGCGATCGGCAGGCACGCCGCCCAGCCGCCGAGCAGCGATTGCGCCAACACGTCCCACGGGATCGGCGTCGGCCAGCCGCGAATCGCACCCGCCATCAGCACGCCGGCGAGCAGGAACAGCTGGGTCAGCAAGAGAACGCCCATAACGATCGCGTACTTCGACAGGTAGACGGCGCCGCGCGAGACAGGCAGCGCGAGCAGCTGCTTCCAGCCGCCGCCGACATGCTCGAAGCGGCAGACGAAGGCGGCGAACACGCCCGAGAGCAGCGGCAGGAACAAGAGACCGTGCAGCAGCGCGGCATTCGACAGCGTGCCGATCCACGGGTCGCCGCCTTCCGCTGCTTCGAAGAGGCTGACGAGCGTCATCAGCGCCGGGCTGACGAGCGCCAGCAGCCAGATCGGCGACTTGCGGAGCTTCAGCAGCTCCGCGGCGAATACGTTGTGGAACGTCATCGCACGTCCCTCCTTCCGAAATGCGCCGCGCCGAGCCCGTACAGCAGCAGCCCCGCTCCGGCGCCGAGCGCGAGCGTCAACGGCACCGGCCAGCCGGTCTCGCCGACATAGAGCCATTTGTACGGCACCCAATCCGCGAAGGCGAACGAATACATCGCCAGCACGGTGCCGAGAATGCCGACGGTCAACGGTACCGCCTGGTTGTGCAGGACAGTCGAGAGCCATGTCTGCAGCGCGAGGAACGGAAGCGCGGCGACGAGCGGCAAGTACGACATCGCAAGGACGTCCGCGAACGGCGCCCCCGTCAAGTCGTGGCCGAGCGCGGCGCCGAGGACGAGCGTGCCGAGCGCGAGCAGCGTACAGGACGCAAGCAACTGCATCGTCAGCACGGACACCTTCGCCGTGTATACGGCCGTCTTCGACACCGGCAGCGCGAGCGTCTGCTTCCAGGCGTTCGTCGCGTGCTCGTAGCCCGCGAGCATGGAAGCGACGATCGCGAGGCCGGCCATGAGCGCGGGGACCGCGAGCCACTTCACGTTGCCGACGAGGCCGCCCCATGGGTCGTCCGCGTACAAATTCGTTAAATAATCGTAGCGCACGGCGTAATTAGCCGCCTGCAGCGCGACGACGCCGATCGGGCCGAGCGCGACGAGTCCCCAGACGAACGTCCGCCGCTGCTTGGCGAGCTCCGCGCGAAGCGCGCGTCCGTAGCCCCCGCTCATAAGCTCGCCCCCGTGCCGGTCAGCTCGAGGAAGATGTCCTCCAGCGACGTCTTCGACTCCTCCACGCGATAGACGGACACCTCGGCGGCTACCAGCCGTTCGACCGCCGCCGCCACCGCCTCGTTCGAGGTCAAGCGGAAGCTGATGCCGGTCTCCGTCCGTTCCGCCCCGAAGTTGGGCTCCGACAAGGCTTCCAGCGCCCGCGCCGGATCGTCCACCGTCATGCGGATGCTCGACTGCGACCGGCGGCGCAGCGCTAGAATCGAATCCTGAAAGATGAGCCGGCCGCCGGAAATGATGCCGACCTGCGTCGCCGTCTGGTCGATCTCCGACAGCAGGTGGCTCGAGACGAGCACCGTCATGCCGTATTCCTTCGGCATGCTGCGGATCAGCTCGCGGATTTCCAATATGCCCGCGGGGTCGAGCCCGTTCGTCGGCTCGTCGAGCACGAGCAGCTCCGGCTCGCCGAGCAGCGCCGTCGCGATGCCGAGCCGCTGCTTCATGCCGAGCGAGAAGCCTTTGACCGGACGATGCGCTTCCTTGTCGAGCCGCACCGTCTTAAGCGCCTCGTCGATACGGCGCTTCGGCGCGTCGAGAATGCGCCGGACCGCTTCCAAATTTTCATAGGCGGTCAGATGTCCGTAGTAGGAGGGGTTCTCTACTAAGGAGCCTATCCTTTTCAAAATCGCGAGCTTATCTTTCTTCAGCCCCATCCCGAACACGCGGATGTCGCCCGACGTCGGACGCATAAGGCCCAGCAGCATCCGAATCGTCGTCGTCTTGCCGGCGCCGTTCGGGCCTAAGAAGCCGTAGATTTCGCCTTTTCCGATGCGGAGATCGACCTGATCCACCGCCGTCTTCGCGCCGAGGCGCTTCGTCAATCCTTTGGTTTCCACGATCCATTCCATCTTCTCTTCACCTCGCCCCCTATCATATCGGGCCGAGGTTAAGACGAAGGAGGGGCCAAGGTTAAGATTCGTTTAAATTTCGGTCGATCGTCACCGTCGTGCCGGACGGGCCGCTCTCGAACGTCCAGCGAAGCCGCATCTCCCGCAGCATCAGCTCCGCGATCGACAGACCGATGCCCGCGCCCTTCTCGCCGGAGCCGCGCTCCATACCGCCGCCGCGGTCGGCGATCGCGATCCGGGCTTCGCCCCGCCCGTCGACGCTAAGCCGCACGCCGACGTATCGGCCTTCCTTCGCATGACGCAGCACGTTCTGGAACAGGTTGTCCAGCACCCGTTCCATCCAGCCCGGATCGATCTCCCAGACGACGGCTTCCTCCGGCAGCTCGACGTCGATCTCGAACCCTTCCCGCTCGAACGTCGCGTACCAGCCCGCGCAGGACGTGCGCACGAGGCGAGCGACGTCGGTCGGCTTCGGGTGGAACGGGTACTTGCCGGCGGAGAGCAGCGTGTACGACAGCAGATTGTCGATGAGCCGGTCCATCTGCCCGATCCTGCGGTCGATGAGCGCCGCCGACTCCCGGCCGGCCTCGGTCGACGCCTCCTGCGCCAGACGGTACGCGTGGCCGCGAATCGCCGTCAGCGGCGTCCGGAGATCGTGCGAGAGGCTGGCGATCAGCTCCCGGCGAAGCGCCTCCTCCTCCCGCTCCCGCTCGCGGCTGTGGGTCAGCTCCGCGAGCATGTCGTTGAACGCCCGCTCGAGCTGGCCCACCTCGTCCTCAAGCTTCGGGGCTACCGGCTCCGGCAGCCCGCCCGGCGCGGACGGCGACGTCATCGCGTCCCGCAACCGGAGCAGCCGCCCCCGCACGCGGTAAAAGAACATGGCGGACACCGCCATGAACAGCGCCAACACGAGGAACGTGCCGACGATCGCGCTGTATTCGCCCAGGCCGTATCGGTTGACCGGTTCGGACTCGAACACGCGGCGCGGCACCGTAAGCGCCAAGAAGCCTCTCTCGCCCTCCGTGCCGAGCTGCGCCACGACGGTGAACGGATCCGCGTCATACCCGTCCTTCATGAACCGGATCGTCTCCGCCCTCGTCCAAGACGCCGGGTAGCCCGCCGTATCAGGGGCTTGCATGACCCTCCGCCCCTCGGCGTCCACCCAGACGACGGTGGAATCCGGGTACTCGGCTTGCCACCGTTCGAGGCTCGCCGCTACGTCGGCCTGCGGCGCCGCCTCGAGCGACCGCGCCTCCTCGTGCCACAGCGCTTCGACGTCGAGCGCCGACAGGAAGTCCCCCTTCCCGTCCGGCAGCACGCCGCGAGACGGCTCGTAGAAGAGGATCGTGATCGTCGTGAACGCGACGGGCAGCAGCAGGACCGCGACCGCGATCAGCAGCAGATACTTCCACAGCAGCGAGTGCCTCTTCTTCACCTTCATAGCCTCACCCGATAGCCGATCCCACGGATCGTCTCCAGGATCGTCGGCGAGGCCGGATCGAGCTCGATCTTCTCCCGCAGATGCCGGATATGCACCATCAACGTCTTATCCCCGTCGAGATACGGCTCGCCCCACACCGCCTCGTAGATTTGTTCTTTCGTCGCGATTTGATTGGGACGCCGCAGCAGGTACATGAAAATATGAAACTGCTTGCCGGTGAGCGCGATTTCCTCGCCCGTCCGCCCGTCGACGACGACGTTGTCCCGCATGCGCACCGACAGGTGGCCGACGGCGAGCTCCTCCGGCGCGCCGGCCCCGGCGCGGCGCAGCAGCACGTCGATGCGGGCCGTCAGCTCCTCGGGGTGGAACGGCTTCGTCAAGTAGTCGTCCGCGAATTGCAAGCCGGTCAGCTTGTCTTCCACCGCGGCCCGCGCGGACAGCATGAGGATCGGCCTTGCCGGCGCCTCCGCCTTCAGCCGCCGGCCGACCGTAAATCCGTCGAGCCCCGGCAGCATGACGTCCAACACGACGACGTCCGCGTCCCGCGCGCGTTCTATCGCCCCTTCCCCGGAGGGCAGCCAGACGACCTTATGTCCGGCCCGCTCCAGATGCTCCCGTACCCATCCGGCGATTTCCGTATCATCCTCGATATATAATACCGTTGCCATACAGATGCAGCCTCCTATCGTTCGAACCCAGTATAAGGAAAAGCGTCGGCGTTGTACAAGCGCGCCGGCGCCGGACAGGTTATGAGCAATGGCGAGGGAGCGAAGGAAATTTAAGGAGAAGGAGCGTCCGAGCGCATCGCTTCATCCCCCGCCGGGTCCCGCAGCATAAAAAAACGGCCCGACTTGTCGTCGGACCGCTCTCATAGGTTCGCGCCGCAAAGCGCCTGCCGCCTCTCACCCTCGCGAAGCCAGCCACTCGCGAACCGCTTCCTTTTCCATCGGCTTGCCGTAATAATACCCTTGCATCACATGGCAGCCGGCGTCGCGCAGCAGCGCGATCTGCTCTTCGGTCTCGACGCCTTCCGCCACCATCTCCATCCGGAGCTCCGACGCCAGCGTAACGATCGCCTGCAGGATCGCCTGCTTGGACGATATGTTGCTCTCCCGGATAAACAATTGATCGATCTTCAGCGTATCGAGGGGCAGCCGGTCGAGCGACCCCAGCGAAGAATACCCGGAGCCGAAGTCGTCCATCGCGATCTTCACGCCGAGAGCGCGCAGCTCGGTGAGCTGATGAACGATTTCTTGCACGTTGTACAGCAGCAACGACTCCGTGATTTCCACCTCCAACCGCTCGGGCTCGAGACCGGCCGCACCCAGCGCGCCGGTCGTCATCTCGAACAGATGCTGGCTCTCGAACACGCGCACGGACAAGTTGACGGACACGCAAGCCTCGGCCCAACCGTCCCGGCGCCATTCCGCGGCTTGGCGGCACGATTCGAACATGACCCACCGCGTCAACGGAATGATCAATCCCGTCTCTTCCGCAAGCGGAATGAATTCCGCCGGAGAGACGACGCCCAGCTCCGGATGCCTCCACCGCGCGAGCGCCTCCATGCCGATCGGCCGTTCGGCCGTCGAGTGCCACTGGGGCTGGTAGACGACGTAAAATTCCTCGAGCGCCATCGCCTTGCGCAAATCCTTCTCGAGCCGCAGCTTGCGCTCCATGCGTCGGCCGAGTTCGGCGTCGAAGACGGCGTGCCGGTTTTTCCCGGCCCGCTTCGCCTCGTACATCGCCGTATCCGCCGCCTTCATCAGCGAGGACCGATCGCTCGCATGCTCGGGCGCCAAGCTGATGCCGATGCTGGCCGTAATATACAGCTCGTTGTCGCCGATCCGGTACGGCGCCTTGATCTCCTGCAGCAGACGCAGCGCCAGCGCTTCGGCTTCCGTCCGTTCGCTGCCGGGCAGCAGCAGCAGAAATTCGTCGCCGCCGAGGCGGTAGACGGCTTGCCCGGGCGACAAACCCGCCCGAAGCCGCCCGCTCACCTGCAGGATCAGCTCGTCGCCCGCGTCGTGACCGAGCGTATCGTTGATCGTCTTGAATCGATCCAGATCGAGGAACAAGACGGCCAGCTTTTTTCCCGCCCGCTCCGACAGGAGCTCCTCGAACACTCGGTCGAGCACGTGGCGGTTCGGCAAGCCCGTCAACGGATCGCTGTAGGCCATCCGCTCCAACACATGCCGGTCGAAATAGACGGCCACCCACGACAAGAACAGAATGATCGATATCGTCAGCGCGACGCCGATCAATAAGAACGAGAAGTTCGTAACGCCTTCGCCCGTCGCCGTTCCCGGCTCCGCCGAAAACTTCGCCGCGGCCATCCCGGTGTAGTGCATGCCGCAGATCGCGAGGCCCATCGCGGCGGCGCCCGCCCATCGCCGCGCCCGCATGCCCTTCCGCGAGCGGAAGCGCATGAACAGAAACAAGGCGGCATACGAGACGAGCAAGGCGACGACCGCGGACAGCGTCCAGACGACCTTATCGTACGCGATCGACCCGTTCATGCGCATCGCGGCCATGCCGGTATAATGCATGCCCGTGATGCCCGCGCTCATCGCCAGGCCGCCGAGCGCAAGACGGCGCTTGCCGACGCGGGCCGTCGACGTCGCCGCGAACGCGACGCACGAAGCGAAGACGGCCAGCAGCAGCGAGACGATCGTCGTCGGAACGTCGTATCGGATCGTGATCGGCAGATGAAACGCCATCATGCCGATGAAGTGCATCGACCAGATGCCGCAGCCCATGACGATCGAGCCCGCCGCGATCCAGCCTGGCTTCGCGCGCCGCGAGGCGCTCATGATTTTCGACGTTAGGCTTAACGCCGTATAGGACGCGAACATCGCGATCGCGAACGACAAGAATACGATCCATGGGTTATAGTGACCATGCAACGTTGCCATGACAGTCCCCTCTGCAATGCATTTCATGCTTCTTCCCAGAATATCTCGATTTCGTAAGGTAGGATACAAAATTTGGCGCACGTCTAATTTTTAAGCCCACGTTCGTACGAAACGCTGAGTAAAGAAAAAAGACGACGCCCCGAACGTCGGAACGTCGGAGCGCCGCCGCGCCTCAACCCGCCTTGCCCGCGATCGATACGCGGTTGCGCCCTTCCCGCTTCGCCTCGTATAACGCCTCGTCGGCTCGCCGAATCAGCTGAAGGAACGTCTCGTCCCCGCCCTTCCACTGCGCGACGCCGATGCTTACGGTGCAGTACAACGGCTGTCCCTTCGGCTGGCCGAACGGCTGCGCCCGCACCGCCGCGATCAACCGGTCCGCCGCGATGCGGGCGCCTTCGATCGTCGTATCCGGCAGGAGCACCATGAACTCCTCGCCGCCGAACCGGCCGAGCACGTCCGTCCGCGGGAAGCCGGACTTCATCAACTGCCCCATCTCGCGAAGCACCTGATCGCCCGCCTCGTGGCCGTACGTGTCGTTCACCTTCTTGAAATGGTCGACGTCGATCATCAGCAGCGAGACGGCGCGCCCCGGCCTCGCCCGCGTGGCCGCCTCGAAGACGTGGCTCACGTATCTTCGGTTGTACAACCCGGTCAGCTCGTCGGTATCCGCCAGACGCCGCGACTCCTTCATCAACTCGACCGCGCGGTCTTTCTCCTTGCGCATCCGCTGAATATGGTCGGCGAGCCCCCAAGACAGGACGACCGCTTGAAACGCGGACCCCGCTTGAGACGCGTACGTCGTCCACCACGTCATCGGGAGCCACCCCGCGTCGGACAGCGACGACAGCATCGCCCCGATCATAAAGACGCCCCAGCCGAGCAGGAAGTACTTCGCCGTATGCGAGCCGTTCCGCCAGCCGGCGACGCATGCCGCGATCATCAGCAGCTGAATGGCTACGATGCTGTAGATGGACATCTGCAGCCCGGTCGGATAATCGACGAACAGCACCGCTACGTTTGCGGTCTCGAGGACGACCAGACCCGTGAACGCTCGATACAGACGCGGGCTCTCCAGCTTCATGTTCAAGATGTTCCGCGTGAACAGCAGCGCCGCCACGTGGCTCAAGCAAATGAAGAAGACGATCGCTCGGTTGTTCCACCAGACCGCGTCCGGCCAGATGTATTGATACGCCGTACCGTTCAACGTTAAGTATAGGAACAACGTAGAGACGTTGATCAAGACGTAATATAAGTACGCCTTGGAACGCAGCGAGACGGCCAAGACGCTGTTGTAGATAATCATGATGAGCATAATGCCGTAATAACATCCGAGCAGCAAGACGACGGATTGCTCCTTGCCGACGAACCGCTCCGGCGACGAGACGCTGACGGGAAGCGCCAGCGCGCCCTCCGTTTCGGCCCGCAGGTAGATCGTCGCGCGCTCGCCCGGATCCAATTCCATCGGAAACACGAAGTTCCGGTTCGGCAGCGGCCGTTCTTCGAACGGGAGCGCGTCGCCCGTCGACTTCTCCGAGACGACCGACCCGGACGCATCGATCATATACAGCTGCAGCCGGTCCAACGGCGGGTACGCCACCGACAGCAGCCACTCCCGCCGCTCGGATTCGTTGACGATTTCGAACCGCGCCCAATGCACCGGCGCCCCGTACCCGTCGTTCGGCGTACGCTCCTCCGCGAGAACGAACGAGCCGGCGTCGTAGACGGACCGAATGTCCTCCACCGTCCGGCTGCCGGCTTCGTCGCGGAACAATTCCATCATAGGAACGTATTCATGGGCGTCCGCGCGCAGCGTCAACGTCGCCCCCGCGTCCGCCGCATCGTCCGCGGACGCGATGCCGGACGCGAAGCCCGCCGTCGCATAGAGCAGCGCGAGCAGCCCCCATAACCATTTTCTCATACCCATCCCCGCGTTTCTGCGGCCTTACGGCCTTCTTTCTTTCTATTATGGGAGTTTCGGCGGAAATTTGCTGTGAAGCGCATTACAAATGTGGGGAAAGCCCACGAAAAAACCGCCGCCGCGCATGAGGCGCGGAAGCGGCTTCCGTGGTCCGGTCAATAAACGACTTTCACCGGTTGGCCCGTATCGGCGGATAGGTTCGCCGCGGCGGTCACCGCCTGCGTTCGGTACGCGTCCGCGTAGTCGGAACGGATGCGCGAGACGTCGCCCGTGCGCACGGCGTGAAGGAACGCCTCGTTCTCGGCCGCGTACGGATCGACCGCGTCGGTGTAGTCGGACCGGCTGCCGCCGCCGATCGCCGTCAGTCCCGACGGCGTCCAGTCGAGGCGCCCCTCGGGCGTGAAGAAGCTCAGCTGCACCGAGCCCGCGTCTCCGGGCAGCAGGCACGTATTCGAAATCGTCGCCACCGCGCCGCCGCTCAGCTTCAGCACGACCGAGCCGACGTCCGGCACCGTTACGTTCTCGTGCGTCTTATGCATCGCGCGGCTGCCGTAAGCGGCGTACACCTCGTCTACCTCGCCGGCGACGTAGCGAAGCAGGTCGACGAGATGCGTCGTCTGCTCGACGAACTGCCCTCCGGAGCCTCCCATGCTTCTCCACCACGGCACGCCCGGCATGCCGCCCATCCAGCCGCCCGTCGCCATGCCGACCGTGCGCTCCGCTAAGATCGCGCGCAGCCGCTCCGAAATCGTTCGATAACGAAAATGATACCCGACCGACGTAATCAATCCCTTGTCCCGGATCCGGCCGAGCAGCTCCTTCGGAAGCGCGGCGTCGATGCCGAGCGGCTTCTCCACCAAGAACGGGATGCCCCGTTCGATCAGCTGCCGCTCCATATCCCCGTGCGCCATCGGCGGCACGCATAGATAGACGGCGTCCAGCTTCTCCCCGTCCAACATGTCCTGCATCGACGCGTAGCCGCGCGCGGCGTCGAAGCCGGCGGCCATCGTCTCCGCCTTCTCCTTCGTCGTGCCCAAGATCGCCGCGACGCGCACGCCGTCCGTCTTCGTCAGCTTGTCCGCATGCACCTTCGAGAACCAACCGGTGCCCGCGATTCCGATTCGCAATGTCATATCGGCCTTGCCTCCTCCTCATCGGGTTCCGTTGGCATGGCTTCGACGGCGACCAACCGAATACGCCTCGAACCTTATTCCCCACGGTCCCTTCGATGGTTTTGCTCCCATCTTACACGAACCGTCCCGGCATGACTATATTCTTCCTTCACTCCGCCATCAAGACGGACGGGTGAAAGACGCGGTCCACCGCGGTCAGCACCCGGTCCGCGTTGAACGGCTTCAGAATATAATCCTTCGCGCCGCGATGGACCGAATTGACGATCAAGTGCCGGTGACCGAGCGCGGAGCACATGATGACCTTCGCCTTCGCGTCCATCCGCATGATATGCTCCAGCGCTTCGATGCCGCCCATCTCCGGCATGTTCAGGTCCAGAATGACGAGCTCGGGACGATACGCCCGATACTTATCGATCGCCTCCAGGCCGTTCGCCGCCTCCGTTACGACCGTATGTCCGGCCCTCTCCAACAGATCCTTCAACATGACCCGCAAAAAAGCGGCATCGTCCGCGATCAATATCGTCGCCATCCCTAACTCAGCTCCTTCTCGCTTCCCAACCGTTCCTTGTTTTTACCAATTGTAGCACCCCCCGCTGAACAAAAACTGAACAACAAAAAAGAACGGGGGCCGCGATGCCGCGCTCCCCGTTCCCTCGTTACGCCCTTCCGTAATGCTCCTCGTACCAAGCCGCGATGCCGGCCTCCGGTTCCTCGCCGGCCTCCTCCCGCAGCGCCTCCCGCATCTGCGCGTACGTGCGCCGCACCTCCTGCGCCTGTCCCTGCCGATGAAACATTCGCATCAACAACGAATAGCTCTCCTGCACGGACGGGAATCGGGCGATCACGTCCGTCAGCAGCGAATACGCGACGCTGCTCCACGACCGTCCGCCGAGCTCGCCGGCGAAGCGCAGCGCGCTCTCCAACCACTTCATCCGGAGCCGTTCCCGCTCCTGCTCCGCCCATAGATAGCCTTCTTGCTCGAAATAATCGCCCCGATACAACGCCATCCAACGCTGCAGCTCCTCGATCGGCAGCGGATCCTTGTCGACCAAGTCCGCCAGCTTTCGCTCCCACAGGTCGACGTCCACCGCGACGCCGTGCAGTTCGAGCCGATAGCCGCCGTCCACGAAGCTCAGCTTGATCGGCAGCGACAGCCCCTTCACCGTCTGGCGAATTTGATATACGGTCGTATGCAGATGCGTCTGGGCTTTGAGAAGATCCATCTCCGGCCACATCAGATCGAGAAGGGCGTCTTTGGATACCGCCCGGTCCCGCATATGAAGCAGGTACGAGAATACCTCCTTCGCCTTCGTCGTGCGCCAAGGGATCTCCAGCGCCCGCTCCTCCCCTTCGCTCGCCCCGGCGCTGAGCCGAAGGAAGCAGCGTAACGCCGGGGCGGCCCGCTTCTCCTCCGTCTCGTCCGCGCCGGACGGACGGGGCATCCGCGACGCGAGCCGCGCCAGCGTCGTCTCGAGCCGCTTCGTCTGCACCGGCTTCAGCAAGTAGTCCGTCGCGTTCAGCTCGAAGGCGTTCACGGCGTATTGATCGTATGCCGTCACGAACACGATCTGCACGTCGGGAAGCCGCGCGAGCAGCCGCTCCGCCGCGACGATCCCGTTCATCCCCGGCATCTCGATATCGACGAAGGCGACGTCGGCCGCGAGCGACTCCGCTTGAAGCAGCGCCTCGCGCGGATCCGAGAACGCGCCGAGCACGTCGACCCCTTGACGCCGAAGCATACGTTCCATGCCGGCGAGCGACAGCGGTTCGTCATCCAGAATGATCGCTCTCATGTTCATCGATTTCGGTCGGCACCTCCTTCGTTCCGATCGGAATTTCGAAGCGAACGGTCGATCCTCGGTCCGGCGAGGACTCGATCGTCAGCCCTTGGCCGTATACGTGCAGCAAGCGCCGATGAATGTTCGTCAGTCCGATGCCGCCCTCGTGCCGTCCCGACAAGATGCGCTCGGCCGTTCCTTCCGCGAAGCCGATCCCGTTGTCCGAGACGGCGACGACGATTCGATCCATCCGCGGCTCGACGTCGATCCGCACCTCGCCGCCGCCGGGCCGCTTCAGGATGCCGTGCCGCAGCGCGTTCTCGACGATCGGCTGAATCGACAGCGGCGGCAATTCGAACGCGGCGTACTCCGGCACGTTCGCGACGATGCGCATCCGCTCTCCGAAGCGCGCCCGCTCCACGGATAAGTACGATTCGACGAGCGTCCACTCCATCGCGAACGGAACGACGTCGTTCAGATTGCGAAGATCGAAGCTGTTCTTCAAATACAAGCCGAAGTCCGTCAGCACCTCCCGCATCCGGTCGGGATCCGTCTCGCTCAGACTGGCGATCGTGTTGAGCGCGTTAAACAGGAAATGCGGCTTGATCTGCGCTTGAATGAGCGCCATCTCCATATGCAGCTTCTCCCTGACGGACTGCTTCAGCTGCAGCAGCGTCCGCACGCGCGCCTTCAGCTCGGCGGAATCGACCGGCTTCAGCACGTAATCGTTCGCGCCGGCGTCGAAGCCGGCCATCAGATCCGCGGGCTGGCTTCGGGCCGTCAAGAACAAGACCGGCAGCTCATGGAACGAGAACCGGCTCCGGATGAACCGGCACAGCTCGTACCCCGTCTTGCCGGGCAGCGAGACGTCGAGAATGACGGCGTCCCATCGCGGCGCGCCCGTCAGCGCCCGCATCGCCTGCGAGCCGTCCGACACCGCGTCGACGCTGTATCGCTCGTTCGTCAACAGCTCGTACACGACCTTCAGGCTGACCGGGTCGTCCTCGACGAGCAGGATGCGCGGCGCGTCCCTCACTTCCTTGCGGTACGACTTCTCCATCGCCCTCGGCCGATCCTCCGTCTCGGATCGATTCTTCCAACCGGACGCGTCCTGCAGGGAGGCCTTGCTCCGTTCCTCCAGCTTCGCCGCGGCGGCGGCCGTCTCGGCAAGCACCGACGCGGGCGCCAGAGGGAGCGTGAACCGGAACGCCGTATGCCGGCCCGGATTCGACTCGACGGAGATCGATCCCCGCTGCAGCTCGACCAGCTTCCGCGTGATGGCGAGGCCGAGACCCGCTCCCTTCGGCGCGGCCTCGCCTTCCGCATACCCTTGCCGGAACTCGTCGAAGATCGCATCGAGCTGATCCGGCGGGATCCCCTTCCCGTCGTCCGTCACCGAGATCTCGACGAACGAGCCGACCGTCTCGGCTTCGACCGCGATCGTCTTCGCGTCGGCGTGTTTCATGGCGTTGTTAAGTAAATTGAACAAAATTTGCATCACCCGCTGATCGTCCGCCAGCACCCTCGGCAGGTCGCTCGGCACCCGGTTCTCGAAGCGGACGGTTCGATCCTCGGACACGTACGGCAGCAGCTCCCACACGCCTTCCGCGGCCGTTCGCAGATCGACCGCCTTCAAGTTGATGTGCATCGTGCCCTCGTTCAGCCGGGACAAGTCGAGAATATCCTCCAACAGATGAGACAGGTTGCGGCCCGTCGACACGATTAATCGAAGCCGTTCCGCCTTCGCCGCGTCGAGCCCGCCCTCGTCCAACGAAAGCTGCGCCATGTTGATCATCCCGTGCAGCGGCGTGCGCAGCTCGTGGGACGTCGTCGCCAGAAACTCGCTCTTCATCCGGTCGGCCTGCACCAGCTGCATGGAAGCTTGTTCGACCTTCTTCAGATTGTCGAAGAACCGCTTCGCGAGCAGCACGCCCATCGAAAAGACGAAGGCCAGCATCTCGATCGGAAAGAAGAGGTTGGAAGGCTGGAGACCGAGGAACGTCAGCCCGACGAACAGATGCTCATAGAACAGACAGAGCGCTCCGAGCAGCGCATACACCGATTCGGTCTTGCGGGTCAACACGCCGGCGAGCAGCCACGCCATCAAGTACAACGACAAGAGCCCCTCGAAGCCCATAAGCAAGTAATCGTAGGACGAGTATACGAACACTTCGCTCAAGAGACAGAAGACCGTCAGCAGCGCCGTGACGACCGTCGACAGACGGACCACCCAAAGAGACGCATACTGGGGGAACATAAACCGTACGAACCAGAGAATCGTAAAATAAATCGAGAGGGAGGATAACATCTGGAGCTTGCTCTGCCACTCGTAGCTCAGCGTCGGCCACCAGACGAACAACAGCTTCTCCCCGTGGGTCGCCCCGAACGCCAAATACGCGAGGAAGAAGCACCCGAACCAGAACAGCTCCGGGTTTTGCCGCCGAAGCGCATAGACCGCGATGAACAGCAGCCCAAGAGTGAGAAACAGTGCGCCGAGAATCGTCTCTACCATCTTCTCGGCCTGTTCCTCGCGCACGACGTTGTGCACGGTGCCGAGCTGGAACGTATCGAAGACGCCGCCCTGATTGCCGTAATGGAAGTTGGCCGTATGGACGGTCAGCGTCAGCGTATCGCCTCGTACCGCCGTCTCGGCGACGTACGGCGTATTTTGCGGAGACGTCGACGCCCGGTCGACGCCGGGCGTTCCGCTTCCGCCGACGGGCTCGCCGGAGACGTACAGCCAGTGCGCCGTCCGCACGTTGGACGAACGCAACGCCAACGCGAGCCGGTCCCGATCCTCGTCGGAGAGCAGCACCCGCAGCCGATACGTCCCGTATCCGAACGTCGTCTCTCCGTCTTCCGATAAGGCGTCGTCCCACTTGCCCGGCACCTGCAGGGGGACCGGCTCGACGCCCGACGGATCCTCCGTCGAAGGATCGACGTAAGCGGACGGGTAGAACAGCCACTCCCCCTCCAATCGGACGGTGCCGTCCTCCGCGAGATTCCAGTCCCGCAAATCCAGGGTGCCCCCGGCCGCTTGAGGCGAAGGGGCTTCCGCGACGAAGAGAGCGTATCCCCGGAAGAACATGAGCACTGCAAAAGCCGCCAAAATCCAGATTTTCTTACGACTCATCGGACGACCCGCTTTTTCCCGTTATATTGAACCTATTGATTTCATTCTAGCAGGAAAGCGTAGTCCCCACTACCGTTACGCGCGAAAAAGCAGCCCCCCGCGAACGGGGGGCTGCGGCGCACCGCCGCGACCGCGCGGTTACGGCGTCGGCAGAAGCAGCGAATGCAAACTTTCGAATTCATATCCTTGCGCTCTGGCGTAGTCGATGATGCGGGCCATCGCGTCCGCGTTGTCCTTCGAGACGGAATGCAGCAGCAGGATCGCGCCGGGATGCAGCTGAGCGGTCACTTGGCGGAACGCGTAATCGGCGCCCTTCTGCCGCTTCGTATCCCAATCGACGTACGCGACCGACCAGAACACGTTGACGTAGCCGAGCTTCTTGCTCGCCGCGAGCGTCCGGTCGCTGAAGATGCCGCGCGGCGGCCGCAGAAACAGCATGTCCTTCTGCTTCGTGACGGCGGCGACGCCCGCCTTCACCCGCTCCAGCTCCCGCTCGAGCTCCGCGTCGGATACGGTCGTCAGATCCGGGTGGCTCCACGAGTGGTTGCCGATCAGGTGCCCCTCGTCCGCCATCCGGCGCAGCAGCTCCGGCTGCTCCTTAATATATTGACCCGTGACGAAGAAGATGGCCGGCACCTTCTTTTCCTTCAGCACGTCCAGGATTTTCGCCGTAAACCCGTTCTCGTACCCGTTGTCGAACGTCAGATACAACGTCTTGCGCGTGCCGTCGCCCTTGAAGAGCGCGCCGTGCTTCTCGACGAGCGGCAGGAACGGCTCCTGCGCGATCGATGCGGGCTCTCCGTTCTTGCTCTTCTTGAACCCGAAGTGAAACGGCGTATCCGTCCCCGCCGCCGCCGCGCCCGCGGCGGGGCTTGCGGCCGTCAGCAGCGACAGCAGCAGCAGCAGGGCGGCGCCGATTCGAAGTCTGATCATGGCGATCCTCCTCCTCGATAGGTTTCCATCATAGGTACTATCCCTCGGAATTTCGCCTCCCATTCGCGGCTCGCGCATTCAACAAAAAAACGGCCGGACGAGGGTTTCCCCTTATCCGACCGCTTCTTCCGTATTCGGCGCTTCCTTCTTCCGATTGACGACCACGATGCCGGCCGCCACGAGGACGAGCCCGAGCAAGATGTACCTGTGGAGCGCCTCGCCGAGCAGCAAGGCGGATAGAAGTACGCCGAACACCGGAATGAGGAACAAGTACATCGAGACGTTCCCCACGCGATTGTACTTCATGATCGTGTTCCACAAGACGAAGCCCGCCGCCGACAGGAAGGCCAAGTACGCCAGCATCCCCGCCGACGCGAGCGTGAAGTCGAATCGCGGCCAGCCGCCTGCCGTCGTCGCTCCCGCCGCCAGCAGGCCGATCGCCCCGAAGAGCATCTGATAGCCGGTGAGATACGCCACGGGCATCGAGGCCGAGCCGTCTCGAGCGAACAAGTTGCCGAGGCCGGCGGCCGCCATGGCGAGCAGCAAGCAGAGCTCGCCGGCGCCGAAACGCAGCTCGAACGCCCCTTGCGTCAAGTTCACGGCGACGACGCCCGCGAAGCCGACGAGCAGCCCGGCCGCCTTGCGGACGTTCAGCTTGTCGTCCGCGTACAGGAAGTGCGCGAAGAGCATCTGGAAGAACGAGGTCGTCCCCGAGATGACCGCACCCTGCATGCCCGTGGACAAGCTGAGGCCGATGTAAAACAACACGTATTGCAGGAACGTCTGGAAGACGCCGATCTTCAGCAGCGACGGCAGCGCGCTTCGCCGCAGCCCTACCTTGCTTCTCATCAACGAGGCGAAGATCAGGATCAGGATCGCCGCCAGCAGAAATCGCAGTCCCGCGAACCAGAGCAGCTCCGCCGTTTCGTCGGAGCGAATGTCAAGCGCCTCGTAGCTTCGCTTAATGACGGGGAAGGCGCTCCCCCATAACGCCGTGCATACGACCGCCGAAACGGCGACGCCGTACGGATTTGTGAAAAATTTCTTCGTATTCAAAACGATTCCCCGGCCGAGCCGTACCCCTTCTCCTTCGATAGCGTCGATGACGCTTTCCAAGGGTACAACACCGCGGGTCGCCGGTCAATGCCTCAAGACGCGGATCGGCCCGATTTCGCCAACAGCTCTTCCTCCGGCATCGGCTTGGAAAAGTAGTACCCCTGGATAATGTCGCAGCCTAATCGATGCATGAACAAGAACTGTTCCTCCGTCTCTACCCCTTCGGCGACGATCACTAGATCCAGGCTCTTGGCGAGCGCGACGATCGCCTTCACGATGCGGCATTGCTTCTCGTTGCTCAACATATCCTTCGTGAAGTTCTGCGCGATCTTCAGCGCGTCGACGGGGAGATGATGCAGGTCGCTCAGCGACGAATACCCGGTGCCGAAGTCGTCCAACGAAATATGGATGCCCTGCCTTTTGAAAAATTCGAGCTTGCGGATCGCTTCGTCGTCCCGCGTCAAGCTCTCCGTAATTTCCAGAACGAGAGCTTCCGGAGGCACGCCCGTCTCGCGTAAGACGTCCATCGTCCGCTTCGCGAAATCCGGCTGCCGGAATTGAACCGGCGATACGTTCACTGAAATCTCGAACGGCTCCGAGCACGCGTCCAGCCAAAGCTTCGCGAAGCGGCACGCTTCGCGAATCGCCCATTCGCCGATGCCGACGATGAGCCCCGTCTCCTCCGCGAGCGGGATGAATTCCGCCGGAGAGACGAGCGCTCCGTTCTTCCGCTGCCATCGGAGAAGCGCCTCCGCCCCGATCATCCGTCCGCTGACCGTCTCGTACATCGGCTGATAATGCAGCACGAACTCCCCCCGGTCCAGCGCCCTGCGGAGCGAATGCTCCAGCGCGGCGGTCCGCGCGAAGCTGCGATCCAGCTCCTCGGTGAAGAAGCAGTACCTTCCGCCTCCATGCGCCTTGGCCTTGTACATGGCCGCGTCGGCCTTCTTCAGAAGCCCCGCCGGCAAGCGAGCGTCCTGCGGGTACACCGCGATGCCCGCGCTCGCGCCCGTCAGCAGCTCGTGGGTACTCCACTCGATCGGCTTAGCAAGACAACGCAAGAACCGCTCCGTCCATTCGCCGATCTCGGCGTCGGAACGCATGCCTTGCAGCAGCACCGTGAATTCGTCGCCCCCCCGGCGGGAGACGATATGCTTTCCCTCCGCCTCGACCTTCATCCGGTCCGCGACTTGCCTGAGGAGCGCGTCCCCGACGTCGTGTCCGTAGCTGTCGTTAATATACTTGAAGCGGTCGAGATCGAAAAACAGCACCGCGATGCGCGACGACGGCGCCGTCTCCAGCGCTTCGGCCAGCGCTTTCTCGAAATGCATGCGGTTCGGGAGGCCGGTCAACGTATCGTGATTCGCCAAGTAGTCGGTCTCTCGGAGCAAGCGACTCGTTCCCCGCAGCAGCGCCCGATTTTCCATCATGACGAACGCCTGCCGCAGCATAATCAAGCTTACGATCACGCCGTTCGCGACGAGCGATTCGATTCGTTCCTCCCCGGGTTGCGTAATCGGCAGTACGAGAAGAACGGCGGCGACGCCGTACGGGAGCAGGTATCTAAGATTCTCCCCCCAACCGGAACGATGCCGTTCCGACACGCCGCCCGGCCGGCCGCCCAAGGCGTACATCCCCGCGGAAGCCAAAGCGAACATCGCGGCCGCATAGCTGACGTCCGCCCATCCGTCGGTGTCGGCGCCGCCCGCGAAGCCCGCCATGAAGAAGACGTCGCCGCACACGAAGAGCAGCAGCCCCGCCGTGAGAAAGCCTTGCACCCTCGGAGCGAACAGCCCCCGATACGCATATCCGATGAAGAGCAGGCAGAAGACGATGACCAGGTCCGAGACCGGATAGACGGCTACGGAAGAGATAGCGGCCCAATCCCGTTCCGACAGCATCATGCCGAGGTTGGGCTCCATGAAATATTCCCACATGACGGCGGCGACGACGATCAAAATAATGAACGCGTCGATCGCGACCTTCACGCCTTGATAGACGCTTCGCTCCTTCGCCATCAAATAACAGATCGCCGCGATGAACAGGACGGTCTGGGCGTTCCATAACGCGTCCGCGAGGCTCGGAACGGGCGGATCGATGCGGGCGAATCCTTCGTAGTAACTCCAGACGAGCAAGGCCAGAAAATAAAACAGACACCCGGTCGAAATCAGATGCCAGAACGTCCGATAGCTGCCCTCGCTTCGACGTGCGACGTGTCGCAGCAGCAGCCAGGCGAAGGCCGGGATGACGCATTGCAGCGACAGCCAGACGAGCGGCGTCGCGAGCTCCAACGTCGCCCCTATATGTAGTACCGCGATATATCCGGCGAAAACCGCCATCCAACGGGTTCGATTCCGATACCAAGACAAAGGGACGCCCCCTTCGACGACTGAATTCGATCCGATTCGGCCGAATTCGACCCATGATTTGGTTCGATTATAGGTCTGCTTTGTAACCGCTGTCTATCCCATGAACCTCACATTACAAACGCGCGATTCTTGCTTTACAAAACATTAAAAACCGCCACCGACGCGATGTCGGAGGCGGTTTGAGGGTTCGGCGGCTTTTTACAATTTTACGACGTTCTCCGCTTGCGGACCGCGGTTGCCTTGAACCACGTTGAATTCCACGCGTTGACCTTCGTCCAACGTCTTGAAGCCTTCGCCCTGAATGGCGCTGAAGTGTACGAAGACGTCGTCTCCCCCTTCAACCTCGATGAAGCCATACCCTTTTTCTGCGTTAAACCATTTCACTGTACCTGTCTGCATGCTTTGTGTACCTCCACAATAAAGTCTACCGTTGTTACTATATCCAACAATTCAGCGTTTCATCCTCCCTTTCGAAACTTTTTGAACGCGGCGACTATGTGGCATACTACGAAAGGCGGATTTCGCCGAAGGAGGGGCTGGCCTTGAACATTATGGACGGCATGGACGCCGCCCGGTTTACGTCCGGAAACCCCGGACCGGCGACGGAGGCTTCTTCGAAGAAGCGCAAGCGAGCCGGCTCGAATGCGGAGCCGGCTGCCCCGATGCCGCAGGTGCTGCGCAATTTGAACAACAAGTAGCTCCGCCGCGAGCGCTCCCCGGCCGTCGCCGCCTATAGCGGCTGCGAATTGGTCGCGGGGGCGCGTTTTCGCTACACTGAAAGATGGAACGCCGATTCGCTTTTTCGCGCGTATCCGCGATGGAGAGGAGCCAAGATTCCATGATCCCGTTCAGGTACCACAATCCCACGCAGCTGTATTTCGGCCGCGGCATGCTGGAGACGCTCCGGAAGCTCGCGCCGGCGTACGGCGCGAAGGTGCTGCTCGTCTACGGCGGCGGCAGCATCAAGAAGAACGGATTGTACGATCAAGTGATGCAGGAGCTGTCGGCCGCCGGCGCCGCCGTCAGCGAGCTTGCGGGCGTCGAGCCGAATCCGAGGCTGTCGACTGTACATAGAGGCGTAGAGATCTGTAAGAAGGAGCGCATCGATTTCATTCTCGCCGTCGGGGGCGGCAGCGTCATCGACTGCGTGAAGGCGATCGCGGTCGGCGCCAAGGTCGACTTCGACGTCTGGGACGTCATTACGCGGAAGGCGGCGGCCTCCGAAGCGCTGCCGTTCGGTACGGTTCTTACGTTAGCCGCGACCGGTTCGGAGATGAACTCGGGTTCCGTCATTACGAACTGGGAGACGAAGGAGAAGGTCGGCTGGGGCAGCCCGCATACGTTCCCGAAGTTTTCGATCCTCGACCCGAGCTTCACGTTCACGGTGCCTCGGGACCAGACCGTCTACGGCATGGTGGACATCATGTCGCACGTGTTCGAGCAATACGTCAGCCACACGACGAACGCGCCCGTCCAAGAAGGCTTCGCGGAGACGATTTTGCGCACGGTCATCGAGACGGCCCCGAAGCTTCTTGCGGACTTGGCCTCGTACGAGCATCGGGAGACGATTCTCTACAGCGGCACGATGGCGCTGAACGGAACGCTGTCGATGGGCGTGCAGGGCGACTGGGCCACGCACAATATCGAGCATGCGGTGAGCGCCGTATACGACATTCCGCACGGCGGCGGCCTCGCGATTTTGTTCCCGCATTGGATGGAGCACGTGCTGGACGAGAACGTCGGCCGGTTCAAGCGGATGGCCGTCAACGTCTTCGGGGTCGAGCCGTCGGGGCGGAGCGACCGCCAGACCGCGTTGGAAGGCATTCGCGCCCTGCGGGCGTTCTGGACGTCCATCGGCGCGCCGAACCGTCTCGCGGATTACGGCATCGGCGAAGAGCAGCTGGAGGTCATGGCCGACAAGGCGATGGCGAACGGACCGTTCGGCCAGTTCAAGAAGCTGCAGCGCGAAGACGTGCTAGCGATCTACCGGAAGTCGTTATAAGACGGAAAACGGGCCGCGGTCCGCACCTCTTCGGTGCGATTCGCGGCCCTTCGTTATGTGTCGCTTACGCCGGCGACAAGCCCGACAACGCCGCCGCCGTCTCCCGCTCGCCTTCCGACGGGATCGGGAACGACGCCCGCTCCCGTTCGCATAGCCGCGTCCAAGCGTCGACGCAAGACGGGTCGAAGTGGCTGCCCCGCTGCTCCGCGAGAATGGCCATGGCCGCCTCGTGCGTCATCGCCTTTCGGTACGCCCGGTGCGACGTCAACGCGTCGTACACGTCCGCGACCGCCACGATGCGCGCCAACAGCGGAATGCGCTCGCCCGCCAGCCGATCCGGATACCCGCGGCCGTCCCATCGTTCGTGATGCCAACGGATGATCTCCAGCTCGTCCTTCATGAAGCCGAGCTCCCTGCACATCTCATAGCCCTTGACGGGATGCAGCTCGATGACGGCGCGTTCCTCGTCCGTCAGCCGTCCGGGTTTGTTCAGAACGGCGTCGGGCACCTCGATCTTCCCGACGTCGTGGATGACCGTCCCCTGCGCCAAAGCGCGCTGCCGATCCGGGCGAAGTCCCATCTCCTCGCCTAACTTAAGCGCATACAAGGTCACCCGCAAATTATGGCCGGCCGTATATGGATCCTTCTTCTCCGTGGCGATCATGAACGCCTTGATGCTCGGCGAGATGGCGCTCGTCACGCGTTCGACCGAGTCGGTCGTATAAAGCGCACGGAACGCGCTCGTTAAGGAGCCGCTGCCGCCGTACTGCTTCGCGAGCCCGACGAGCATCGAAATCATCGAGGCGAGCAGGAGGAAGTGATATAACCACCAGCTGGCGCGCCAGAGCTCTCCCTGCACCATGATCAATTGACTGACGACGATGAGCGCCGAGCTGTATACGATCGCGAGCTGCAGCGGAAACCGGGAATATAAATAAGAACGATAATACCGATACATAACGGTTCCTAGGAGCAAGATCGTCGCGCTCGCCACGCTCCAGTTCACGGGCTCGGCGGTCAGCGGAATGAACGCCACGAGCTCCGGCCGGAGCATCAACAACGTTCCTACGCCGATCAAGCCGACCGTCCACGACGGCAGCAGCGATGCTTGCCTGCGGGAGAAATATTGCACCCACGGGTGATCCGCCGACAACGAGGACATGAACAGCCAGAACGTCGCGAAGATCAAGCTGAGCGGGCTGCTGATGCTGGGCAGCTGCGAAGGATGAATCAGGAAGTGCGGAGTGGACAAGCCATGAACGGAAAAGATGACGGACAGCGATAAGAACGCCAGCGACAAGAACGTCACCTTCGTATTCCGCAGCCGAGCGCCCGCGATTCCGACGGCGAACGCGATGCCCGCGGCCAGCAGCGAAACGACGCTGACGACGTAGAAGTGGCCGGTCGGGGCGCTAAGCGACAGGTCGAACGGCGTTCCTCGCAACCCTGCGAATGCTCCGTACGATGCCAACATCACGGCGATCGGCCCGATCATACTGCGGTACCTCATGAAATACCTACTCCGTTTCGTGTTTGGCCTGGGTAATATGACTTATTCCCTTAATAATAGAACACGAAACGAGAATTGAAAACTCTTATCGGCTGATTCTCCCCTTGAAAAACCAATGCTTCGTCAGCGTGAAAAACAAGATCGTCGCGCTCTGCGCCAGTAAATACACGATGAAGGAATACCCGGGATTCCACTCCTTGTAAGTGAACACCTGGAACTTCACGCTGAGCAGCTCGAAACACACGCCCAGGGCCGAGCCGACCAGCACGTAGACCGGTATCGCCGGCCCCGCGATTCTCAGCCTATGGTAGAAGTATATGTACAGATAACCGGCCGCCGGGTACAGGAACCATGTCGCGAAATCGGACACGTCGAACACCGGTATTTCGTTCGTGTCATAATAATCCAATGGGGCTACGCCCAACGTATGGTCGGCGCCCTTGGCCAGGCTGATGCTGAATAGCCCGATCAAGAGCGCGATCGACTTTGGGAACAACCTCGGCAGACGGAATACGGTCGTGTACGCGATCGCGAGGCTGATCAACAGAAACCATTCGTTCTGATCGAAATCGCTGAACGGCTTGATCACCGGACGATGCCCTCCTTCCGCAGCAATCTTCGGAAGCTCCCCGTGAGCGCCCGCGCGGCCGCATAGACGAATACCGCTTCCGCGAGCGACAGCCAGCTCGGCCAGCCGTCGGCAGGCTTCCACGCGCCTAAGGCAACCATAGCGAAATCGACCCCGAGCAGAGCCGTCACGGCGAGCGCCGCGGCGGACGCCTCCCGGAGCGGCCGAACGCGGTCGGCCACCGCGTCGATCGCCCATACGACGATAAGCGGGGTGAGGAAATATAGGTTCAGCATGCGCAGGTAGAGCGCTTGAAGCGTGGGCGGCACATCCACGAGCTTCAGGTTGAGGAACGCCACGTTGAACATCGCGTCCTTCACGAACACCGCGACCATCCAGCATAGCACGAGCGCCAGCGCCGGCAGACGCTTCGTCTTCACGACGAACGACAAGAAAGCAAGAATCGATACCGCGAGCAACGCGACGACGGCCACGCCATCCCCGCCCTTCGTAACGGAGTCACAAACATATTCTATATGCAAATATGCCCATAACGCGCGTCGCTAAACGGATTTTCCGCAGTTATGCCTTCGCCAGCAACCCCTTATACATCTTAATCGCTTGGAAATGCATGCCTTCGTGGTACAATGTAAAATTCAGGAACGCATCCGTGGCCGTAAGCGTGATGCCCGTCGACGTCGTATAGGGCTTCGGCGCGCCTTCATGCAGCCGGCCGTCCCACGTGTCGACGATCCGTTTCGTTTGGTCGCGAAGCATCTCCGTCAACTCGGCCAGCGCGGGCGGACGATCGGCCCACGTTGCGGGCGACGAGCCCGGGGCGAACCATGCGGCGAACCCTTCGGGAATTTCGGCTTCCCTCCCTTGCGCCGAGAACGCGAAGCGCTCCTGCACAAAGTAAATATGCCCGGCCTGCCATAACACCGAATTCCGGAATCCGGCCGGAACCGCAGCCGCCTGCGCCTCCGATACGTCCTGCAGCGCCTTCACGGTCTGACCTCGAACGAACGCCAATTGCTCGAACAAATACGCGGACATGGGCATGCACTCCTTAAAGGATTGGATGAATTTGGAGAACAGTATACCATAACCCTTATCCTTCCGTTACGGTTGTCCTCCGATTTGCGTTATAATAGGATTTATCCGAAATTCGATCGACGACAAAGGAGGCGGCGAACCATGGCCGACGCGCCGGAACAGCGATTCAAAATATGCGCCTATTGCCAAACGTCGAAGCCCGCCGCCGACTTCCTGCGACGCACGGGCCGACGCGCCGGCAAGAACGCTAGGCGGGGACCTTGCCGCGCGTGCCGGATCGAGCGCAAGACGAAGCTCTTGCCCGCACCGGAGCCGCAGCCAGCGCTTTCACACGCGCACGCGGCCCCCCCGCCTCCGGCGGATCCCGCTTCGCCGCAGCCGAAGAAACCCGCTTGGCGGCGCCCGCCGCTGCCCGCGCCGACGCCGCGGCCCGAGGGGCCGGACGTCTCGGTGCTCCGCGTCAACCGTCAAGGGCTCGTCGGCATGCGCGGCAAGACGGACAAGGGCCGGCGTTGGTACCAAGAGACCGATCTCGAGACGGCGGTCACGCTCGTCAAGGAGCACGCCGCCGTCGTCGTCAACCGGCATACGATCCGCCGCATCTACAGCAATAAGGCGTTCCGGCGTTACATCTTGGACCGGGACAGGTACACCTGCTTTTTCTGCGGAGAGCCCGGCGACACGATCGACCATCTGCTCCCTCGGGCCAAGGGCGGACATACGACGCCGGTCAACTGCGTGTGCGCCTGCAATCTATGCAACCAGAGCAAGGCGGATACGGATCTCCAGGTCTTCATCGAGCGAAGGCGCGGCGAATAAGAAGAGACGCCTCGGAGGTTTTCCTCAGGTGTCTCTTTTTCGTTTCCCTTACCTCTCTTTCGCCGGCTCCCCCTTATCGAGTTTGACGAAGAACGACACGGCGACCGAGATCGCGATCAGTCCGAGCGGCACGACGCTGATCAAGGTCCGGAACGTCGCCTCCGGATTCGGCCCCGGATTGTCGCCGCTCTCGTAGCCGAAGAGAATGCCGACCACGAGGAACGCCAAGGCGGAGATCAGGCCGCTGGAACGCGTGATGAAGCCGCTTACGGCCGTGTAGATTCCTTCGCGGCGACGTCCTGTCTTCTCGTAGTCCCGATCGATGATCATGCCGGAGACGATCGGCGGCGTCACGAAAAATCCGGCGAGCCCGAACCCGACGAGAATGCCCGCCGCGATACCGGTAGCGAGAGAGTTGCCGAACCACAGCGGGATGACGGACAGCCCGTAGGCGATCAAGCTCAGCCTCCAGCCCTTCACCGGATCCATCTTGCGGATGAGCCGATACCAGACCCCGACGAGCGGAATGACGGAGACGAACATCGCGGCGAGCAGGATCGTGACTTGCGCCTCCGGGATTTTCAACACGTACTTGGCGTAGAACGGGATCATCGAGCTCAGCAAGCCGTTCACCGTCTGCGCGAAGGAGTTCGCGACGTTGAACGTCCAGAACGCGCCGTTCTTCAGCGTCTCCCGGAACGCTTCCTTGAACGGAAGCGGCGGCGTCCGACGCGCTTCCTCGTCCTCGCGCACGGAGCCCGCGAACAGCAGCATCAAGACCGCGAAGACGAGCGCATAGACGATCGACATGCCGTTGAAGCCGATCGCGGCGAACAACAGCGGCGTGGCGGCCGTGCCGATCAGCAGCGCGACGATCTGAAAGCCTTGCTGCACGGCGGACGCTTTCGCGCGTTGCGCGTTGCCGCGGAACAGCTCCGGGAACAGCGCTCCGTAGTTCACCCAGAGCACCGTGGCGACCGCTTCGTAGAACACCAGCGCGATCAAGAACCACGCGAACAAGCCGTACCCCTGCAGCCCCTCCGGCACGCTGAACACCAGAATGAACGACAGCATGAACAGCGGAATCGCGCCTACGATCCATGGCCGCCTACGGCCGTATTTCGTGTCGGTTCGATCCGACCAATACCCGAACAACGGCTGATTCGCCGCGTCCCAGACGAGGAAGATCGTGCGAGCCAGCGTCGCCAGCCCGAGGCCCAGCCCCAGCTTCTCCACGTAATAATAGCTGTAGAACGAAGAGAACGCCTGGCTTGGAATCATCATCGCCAACATGCCCAGCGCATACATCGCCGGAGAATTTTTGCCCTTCCCGAACATGCCCTGCCGCCCCCGTTCGCTTATCGCTTCCTTTTCCTGTATATTCGCCGGCCGCTCTCTTTCTTCCTTCTATCGAAAAAGACGGCGAGCGTCGCCGCTCACCGTCCGTCCTTCGCATACGTTCTCCGCACGACGTCCAGCACGTCGAGCTTCTGCTTCGTCTTCTCGTGGATCAACCACCGATCCCGGACATGATCCACGAACAGGACGCCGTCCAGATGATCGATCTCGTGCTGCATGCAGCGGGCAACGTCCCCCTCGGCCTCCAACGTTACGCGTCGACCTTGCCGATCCAAGCTCTCGACCCGTACGTAGCTCGCCCGCTCCACCTGACCGAAAAATCCGGGGAACGACAGGCAAGCTTCGAATCCGATCTGCGAGCCTCGCCGCTCCGCGATCCGCGGGTCGATCAGCCCTTCCCCCATATCGAGCACGGCGAGCCGCCGATGGATGCCGATCTGCGGAGCGGCGAGGCCTGCCCGGCCTTCGTCCGCGTACAACGTGTCGGCCAGGTCTTCGAGCGTCTTCAGAATTCTTGGGGTAATCTCCCCGACCGGCTTCGCCTTCGCGCGCAACGCCGGGTCTCCGAACGGCAGTATCGTTCGTACGACCATGACTATGCCCCCTTGGAGCGACGGGGCGGCGTATGCACCCATAGTTCGCTCGGCGTGCAGTCGAGCGCCGTGCATAGAGCATCCAACGTATCGGCCTTCATCTGCTTCGGCTGCCCGTTCAGCAGCGCGCTGACCGATGGCGCGGACAGCCGGTAGCCGGCTCGCTCCTCCAATACGCGGGCCAGCTCGGCCCCCGACCAGATGCCTCGCTGCGCCATGACTTGCCGGAGCATCCATTCCAACATCGTCATCTCTCCCTCGCGAAAATTAGGTATCGCCTTATTTTATTAGCTATCACCTAATTTATCACTCGGCCACCTCGATGTCTATCCCATAGCGATAAACATACACCTTCGTCGCATAGACGTCTCGACAGACGACGACCCGCTCCGGCCTCCGTTCGGGTATCGCGAAGCCTACGCTGACGACGCGCGCCCCGGGGCGCAGCCCCCGCTTCCATACGCCGTCGAGGCGCGACATCGCCCCGGGGTACAAATAGCAGACGACGAGGTCGACCTCGTCGTAGGGGAAATCGTATAGGTCGCCCCGCCGGAACGTAACCCGCTCGCCGACGCCGGACAGGACGGCAAGCAGCTTCGACGCGAGCCACGGGACCGGCGAGTTTTCGACGCCGACGATCGTCCGGCCCGGATTGCGCCTTGCGATCGCCAGCGCCAGCGTGCCCCATCCCGCGCCCGCCTCCGCGATTCGGCCGGTCGGGCCGAGCCGCGCGACCTCCTCGGCGACGGCTCGCCGAACCGGCGCGGACGCGGGCATCGGCGAGATGCCGTTCTTCCAGCTCGCGATCACGATCGAGAGCGCGGCGGCCAGCGCGATCGCCGCGATCGCGTAGCTCATCTTGGCCCTCGCTTAAAATCGGAACCGCTCGTGGCCGCGGTCCTCGACGTGATCGATGCCTTCCAGCGCAAGCAGCCTCTTCTTGACCGCCAACCCGCCGCGGTAGCCGGTCAGCGTGCCGTTCGCCCCTACGACACGATGACAGGGCAGGATGACCGGCAGCGGATTCCGTCCGTTCGCCGCCCCGACCGCGCGCGTCGCCGTCGGGCGGCCGATTTCCTCCGCCAGCCGGCCGTACGTCCACACCTCGCCGTACGGAATGTTCGCGAGCGCCGCCCATACTTCCCGTTGGAACGGCGTGCCCATCAGATCCATCGGGATGTCCTCGAACCCGACGCGCTCGCCCGCGAAATACCGGCGCAGCCGATCCGCCGCGCCGAACGCCTCGAAGGGGCCACGATCGGCGCGAAGCTGCGCTCCCGGCCTCATCTTCTCCAGCCATGCCCGCGCCTCGCCCAATTGGTCTTCGTTATATAACAATCCGCATACGCCGCGCTCGCTCCCGAGCAGCGTCCAAGTCGCTTCCGCATCCGGCAGCGTATAGTGGTAAACCGTTCCCGCTTCCATCGTCACTCGCTCCTCGTTCTTCGTTCGTTCCGGTACGCCGTCGGCGTCATCCCCGCGCCGCGCGCGAACCAGACGGTGAAGTGCGACGCCGTCCCGAATCCGATCGACGCCGCGATGTCGGCGACGCTGTCGTCGGACCGCGCCAGCCGACGCTCGGCTTCTTCGCGCCGCAGCCGTTCCACCGTCTCCGCCGGGGAGACGCCCCTCACTCGCTTATACGTCCGTTGCAGATGGTACGGGCTTACCGCAAGCTCGTCGGCAAGCGCCGACAGCGTGACCTTATCCGCGTAGCGCCCGGCCAGGATGGCGTCCGCTTGGGCGGCCATCGCGGCGTCCGGCGACAGAACGCCGTTCTCGTCCGGCTTGCATCGCTTGCACGGCCGAAAGCCCGCGGCGAGCGCCGCCTCCAGCGACGGATAGAACGTCACGTTCTCGGGCTTCGGCGTCTTCGCCCGGCAGGACGGCCGGCAGACGATCTTCGTCGTCCTCACGCCTGTATAGTATACGCCGTCGTACGTCGACTCCCGCCGCGCGACCGTCGCGTAGATGCGCTCGAACAGCTCTCGCTCCATGCGCTTTTCACCTCATATCAGCAGTATAAGCCAGACGCTCGCCCGCTCATAGCCCTCTCGCATAGGAGCGCAACATTACGAAAGCGGGTCGGCCGCCAGAAGGCAAGCAGCCCCCGGGGAAGGTCCCCAAGGGCTGCAGCGACTTACTTAAACTCGATGGAATCGATCGTCTCTTGGATGCGGCGGAGCGTAGACTCCGTCGCATTCGCTTCGTTTACCCGATACCCGATCATGTACGTCCTGCCGTTTTTTTCGAAGATGTAGGCTGTTTCTAGAATTTTGTAGCCGTTGCTCTTGTAACTCAATTCAAATTTGGTAGCCGGCGTCGATCCGAACAGAGAAACGCTCGACTTTCCGATCAGCCTGTAGTTCGGATCGTCCTGACTCTGCTTCGCAACCGCGGCGTCCATGGCATTGATTAAATCGGATCGGCTTAACGTCGTTCCCAACTGAGAAAACACCGTGAAGTCCGCGCCGTCCAATATGTAAGAGAACGAGTCTCCCCCATCGTGATCGGATCCCTGCATCCAATATTCAGGAATCTTAATCGAATACTTCGCCTTGCTATTGTTGACGAGTACGCGATGTTCATAATCCGTATTATCCCAGCTGTCATACAGTTCGCCGAGGTTCGGACTCATCGCGGATGGATCGATTTCGATGGACTTCACGATGTTGCTGCGAAGTTCTTCCTTCTCCTTGGCCGGCAACTCCTCCGGGTAGCCGATGGAGAAATAATACTTGTAGTCGCCTTCCATAAGGAAGATTTCGTATTCCTCGTGCCAACTGCTCCCGTTCCCGAACAAGTCCGTCCGCGCTACGCCTTTGATTCCGTCGATTTCGATCGGCTGGAGCGCCCCTATCTTCAAATATTGGGAGACGTACTGGTCCTTGTACTGCTTCTCGATCCGGCCCGCCCATGCCTCGGGGGTGTCCCCAGGCTCCCTAGAGGTCACCTGGTTTTGGAAGTATTGGTCAAAATCCTCGTTCAAGTATTGATCTAATTTATGGAATGCCGTTTCCGATTGGAACCAATCGACAGGCACCTTGAACGCCAAGCCGTACTCGCTCGCTTCGATGCTCCGATACCCGTCCTTTACGTTGGAGATATCCTTATACGCCGGGTTCCCGCCATCGAACGACAGAGAGAATGTATCTAAGAAGCTTACATAGGAGGCCCATTTTTGCTTATCGTTAAAATTTTCCGTGCTCGTATTCAACGTTACGAAATACTCTTTATCGCCCTTCATGTAGACGCGAATTTCAGAAACCGTTCCATCGGGGTCTTTACTGACGACCTTGGCGTATCCGCCGTTCTTCACGTAGGTTTGGCTCAAGATCGAACCGTCCGCATACTCGGCGGCTTCCTTCATCAGCCCTTGGGCGGACATCTCCGGTTGCTCCTCGAAGACGTGCACGTACAACGTAAATTCGTCCTTCAGATGGTCGAACCGGACAAAGTTGGTCGAAAACTCGTTGTCCCATGGGCTGATTTCGGGCAAATACTCGATCGACCACCCGTAGTAGCTGTCCCCGATATGCGTGCTGTCGGCGTCTTGGTCGGTCAACTGGATATCTTCGCCCGCCTCGCTCGAACCTTTCTGAATGGTGATCGTCGACGTCGCGGCGTCGAAATTTACGGCCGCGCCGAACGTCTGCGTAATGAAGCGCAGCGGCACCATTGTCGTATTCGAGCTCAGCTCCGGGGCCGCTTCCAAGGTCGAGCTCTCGCCGTCGACCGAGACGTTCTTGCTTCCGATCGTCAATTGAATGTTTCGTCCTTCGTAGGCAAGGCCGATCGAGCTCGTTTTCTCGTCCCACTTCACCTCCGCGCCGAAGGCGGACGTAATGACGCGCAACGGCACCAGCGTAACGTTATTGGACAAATACGGCTTCGCGACTTGGATCGTCTGTTCGTTAATCTTGACGTTCTCGTTGCCGATCTGGACTTGGACTTCGACCGGCGCCGTCGCGGCGCTCGCGGTTCCGAGCGCGATCGCGGAGGACAATAGACCGCCGATCAAGGCTGTTTTCAACGTTTTATTCATCGCCAAGCTCCTTTGCTTCTCCGAAAGTAACTTCCTTGCGAATCAAGTCCCCGTTCGACATTAACATGATCTTCGCTTTGTCGCCCGGCAAGTAATTTTTCAATAATTCGTTATAACCCACTAACGTATTCACGTTGACGTCGTTGATGGAGTAGATGACGTCTCCCGCCTTAATGCCGGCCTTCTGCGCGGGCGAATCCTTGCTCACGAATTTCACCTTCAACGGATCGGTCGTCGGAAGTCCGATTAAGGCCGCCCAGCTTTCTTCCAGCTCGACGCCCAAGGAAGGGCGCTTAACCTTGCCATATGCGAAGAAGTGTTTCATGACATACTCCGCCGTATCCGCCGGGATGGAAAAGCCTAAGTTTTCGACGCCGACCGCCGCGAACTTCAACGTATTGATGCCGACGACTTCGCCGTTCAGATTGACCAGCGGGCCGCCGCTGTTTCCCGGATTAATGGCGGCGTCCGTCTGGAGCAGCATGTATTTCGAATGCAGCGACCGTTGTACGCCGCTCACGACGCCGACGGAGATCGAGTTGCGCAACGCGAACGAGATCGGCGTCCCGATCGCGACGACGGATTCGCCGACCGCGGCATCCGTCTTGCTGAACGCTGCGACGGGCAACTGCTTCGCCTCGATCTTCACGAGCGCCAAATCGCTCTCCTCGTCGATATGCGTCCGCTTGCCCGCGAACGTCTTCCCCGCAGCCGTGACGACCGTGATTTCCTTCAGGTCCTTCACCACGTGCGCGTTCGTCAGGATCCATCCGTCCGTTTTCACGATGAAGCCGGTGCCATGGATGAGGTCGTTCCGGTTGACCGTCGTCCGTTGATCGCTTTCCGACGGACGTCCGATGATCGCGACGACCGCAGGCGAAACCTTCTCCACGACGGCCGAGACGCTCTTCTCCTCCACGTAGACGAACTTTCCGTCCTTCTGGTTGTAAATCCCGCTACCTCCGAACTGCTCCAGTACCTCTTTCGCCTTCAAATACACCTCGCCGTTGATCTCCTTGGCGGTGATCGGCGTTCCTTGACCGCCTGCGCCGGCAGCCGACGCCTGCGCGGCGATCGTCGCCGTGACGGCGACGGCCGCAACCCAACCGGACACCTTCCATACGTAAGGTTTCATAAGGGCTCCTCTTCTCCGATCGCTATGCAGCCTATGTGCTAGTTCAAAATCCCTAATCATTATACATTATGGAAACATTGGCGAATACAAGAAAATTGGAACAAAAAAACAAGGGGCACGGTGGCCCCTTGTTTTCTCTCTAGGATTAGTGCATCGAATGCATCGGCGCCGCGTGATTCACGATAACGCGACGAATGAATAACGCCATCGCGAGGCCGATCAGCGTCACGATCATCGCGAATAAGAACACATGCTGCGAGCCGAACGTCATCGCGTTCGCCACTTCGACCACTTCGGTCGGCGCCGACGACGACCCGAGGTAGCGTTCCATGCCCTGCGTCAGAATGCTGATCGCGACGGCGGTGCCGATCGCGCCGGCCACCTGCTGCAGCGTGTTCATGACGGCCGTACCGTGCGGGTACAGCTCCGGAGGCAGCTGATTCAGGCCGTTCGTCTGCGCCGGCATCCACACCATGGAGATGCCGACCATCAGGCCGATATGCAGCGCGACGATGAACGCGATCGACGTCGCCGGCGTAATGCCGGAGAAAAACCACAGCGCCGCCGCGACGATGGCGAGGCCCGGGATGACGAGCCACTTCGGCCCGTACTTGTCGAACAGCCGGCCCATGTACGGCGACAGGAAGCCGTTCAGCGCGCTGCCCGGCAGCAGCATGAGCCCTGCGGCGAACGCGGACAGCGCCATGCCGTTCTGCAAGTACATCGGCAGGATGATCATGCTCGACAAGATGATCATCATGCAGGAAAGCACCATCAGAAGTCCGACGATAAACATCGGATACTTGAACACGCGCATGTTCATCATCGGTTCGCGCATGGTCACTTGACGCAGAACGAACAGGGCGAGCGCCGCGAGGCCGATAGCGATCGAAGCGACGACGACCGGATGGCCCCATCCCTCCGAGCCTTCGCCGGCCTTGCTAAAGCCGAAGACGACGCCCCCGAAGCCGACCGTGGACAGCACGACCGACAGAATGTCGATGTGCGGCTTCGTGACTTCGGTGACATTTTCTAGATACTTGAGCCCTACGAGCAACCCGACGATCAAGACCGGGAGCGACAGCCAGAAGATGTAATGCCACGTTAAATATTCGATCATGAGTCCTGCGACGGTCGGTCCGGTCGCCGGCGCGAACATAATGACGAGGCCGACGAAGCCCATCGCCGCGCCCCGCTTCTCCGGCGGATACACGACCAGAATCGTATTGAACATGAGCGGAATCAGGAGACCCATACCGGCCGCCTGCAGCACGCGCGCGACCATCAGCATCTCGAAGTTGACCGCGAGCGCCGCGATCAAGGTACCGACGATGGAGCTCGCCAGCGAACCGACGAACAGCTGTCTCGTCGTAAACCATTGCAGCAGCAGCCCCGTCATCGGCATTAAGATGCCGAGCGTGAGCAGGAATCCCGTCGTCAGCCATTGCGCGGTCGCGGCCGAGATGTCGAACACGACCATTAAGTTGCTGATCGCGATGTTCAATGCCGTCTCGCTGAACATGCCGACGAAGCCGCAGATGAGCAGCGACGCCATAATGGCCTTCGTATTATATTGCTTTACCATCATTCCACTTCCTATCCCTTAGAAAATCTTATTTGACGAGCTCTTTGTTCGGTGGCTCGCTATCTGTTACAATAATGTTTACAGTTACGCAAGTCAATACCTTTACAATAATTTATTTCTGTTCGTCGATTCGCCCTTCGTCCCACGCGCGCTCCAGAATGCGAGACACCGTCTCCTCAGGCGTCCATTCGGTGGAATCGAGCCACAGTCCGAGCTTCGGCGTCTCCGTCCGCAATACGCCGTCCAGCTGGGACGGCGTCCAAATCCCGTACCCCTTCTTCCCCCGGCCGGCCTCCCGCGCTTCGACGGCGGCGACGGAGGGGCACAGCACGACCAAATACAACGGCCGGTGGCCCACATACGACAGAAAATCCATCAGCAGCGTCCCGACCACGACGTCCTGCATCACCACGTGAAATCCAGCCTCGAGATACGCGTCCGCCGCTTGCGCGGCCAGCCGGTACCGCAAGCGAAGCTGCTCGAGCCCGTCCGCATCGCCGTCCGGCTTCGCTTCGACCCGATCGTTCACGATCATCTTACGGAAGACGTCCCCGCGGAGATGAACGGATCGTTCGAATCGCTCCGCCAGCAGCTGCGCGACGGTCGACTTGCCGCTTGCCATAATCCCCGTTATCAAGAACAAATGCGGTCCGCTCGGCTGCATATGCTTCCCCTCCCGCTCCCTGTTAGAATTTCGCTATCTTCGAATGATATCGGAATCGCCGAGAGGTGGCAACGGAAATCGCGTCCACGAAGCCTTCTATTGTCACAAGCCCGCATATTGCCTAGGAAATAGGACCTCCCGCGCGAAAATCAGCCAGTCCCTCTTCCGAGACCGGCGCGCCAGAGGCGTCGAAGAACGCGAGCTTTATTTGCAGCATGCCGCGTACATGAGTCAGAATCTCTGCATGGCTACTTGCAGCGTCGCCTCTCCCGATGGGACGTCTTCGATCGTCTCCGAGAACGTGTCCAGCATCATGGCGAATAAATCGATGATTTCCAAGATTTTGTTCTTCGGCAGCAGCGCCGCGACCGAAGTACCATGTAGGTGTAAGCGCAAATTTGAGCTTATAAGCCGCGGTTCCGTATAACAGGCCGCTTTAAGCGCATTTCTGAGCTTATAAGCGGATTTTTCCGTCTAACAGGCTGTTCTAAGCGCATTTTTGAGCTTATTAGCGGAATTTTCCGCTTAACAGGCTGATCTAAGCGCATTTCTGAGCTTATAAGCGGAATTTTCCGCATAACTGGCCTCCCTAAGCGCATTTTTGAGCTTATTAGTGGCCCCCCCCCTTGCCGCCCACGAAAAAAAGGACGCCTCCGCGAAGGCGTCCCCCATCTATGCCCGGCGATAGACCACGTTCCCGCCGACCATCGTCCACTCGACTTCGAACCGCTCGTCCAACAGCACGAGATCCGCGTCCGCGCCCGCCTCGATCCGGCCCTTCGTCGGCAAGCCGAGCAAGTCGGCCGGCGTCCGCGTCGCCATCTCGACGGCGTGTCGCAGCGGAATGCCCGCGTTCACCGTCTTCGCCAGCGCCTCGTTCATCGTCACCGTGCTCGACGCGAGCGTGCCGTCGGCCAACGTCGCGACGCCGTCCGCCACCTTCACTTCGTGCCCGCCGAACGTATACGTGCCGTCGCCCATGCCCATCGCCTGCAGCGCGTCCGTGATCAACACCATCTTCTCCGGCCCCTTCTCGCGATACAAGAGGCGAACCATCGCCGGGTGCAGATGCACGTCGTCCACGATCGCCTGTACGCTGACGTGCTCCGCCTCGAAGGCGGCCAAAATCAGGCCCGGATCGCGGTGATGGATCGGGCGCATGCCGTTGCAGCAATGCGTGACGTGACTCGCGCCGCCGCGGAACGCCTCGACCGCTTCCTCGTACGTCGCGTCCGTATGCGCAAGCGCCGGGATGACGCCTCGCTCCTTCAAGAAGCCGATCATCTCCATGCCGCCCGGCAGCTCCGGCGCCAACGTCACCATACGGATCAATGAACCCGCCTTCTGGAGAATGAGGCCCATCTCGTCCCGATCCGGATGGCGCAAATATTTCTCGTTCTGCATCCCTTTGCGTTTCACATTCAAGTACGGTCCCTCGATATGCATCCCGACGATGCGGGCGCCCGGCTCGCGGCCGACCGTCCGCGCGACGTTATCGATCATCGTCAGCAAGTCCTCCAACGTGGACGAGACGGACGTCGCCAGGAACGACGTGCACCCGGTCCGCGCGCAAGCTTCCGACACGACCTCCACGCTCTTCGTCGTGCCGTCCATCATATCGAAGCCCTCGGCGCCATGGATATGGACGTCGATCATACCCGGAATAAGCAATCGTCCGTTCCCGTCGACGATCTCGTCGACGTCCGTCCAGGCGGCGTCGGCTTCCGCATGCACGGAGACGATGCGGCCGTCCCGCACCAACACGCTGCCTGAAGCCGTCTCGTCGCCGGCGATCAAGCGGATATTTCGGATTCCCGTAGTTGTCATGTTCGGCTTCACCCTTACTGAATAAGTTATTACCCAGTATACCCCGGCCGCGAGGCGGCTGCCACGTTCGGAATTATCCATAGAAAAAGAGCGAACGCCTCCGTCCGCTCTCGACTCGCATGTTTATAGATCCGGGGCGATCAAGCCCCGCCCGATGACGTTGGGAGACACCGGCGCCTTCCCGACTTCCCGCGCCCATACCGACAGCTGTCCGGCATGATGGATATGGTGCGCGACGACGTGGCGCATAATTTCGCCCCAGGCGTCTATGACGACCGTGCCGTCCGCGCGGCGATCGTAGAACGGCCGCCGCTCCAACCCGTCGTGCCAGCCGTCGACGAACGCTTCCACTTCGGGACGAAACCGCCGGTCCAGCTCCTTCACTCGCTCGAGGCTCCGGTATTCGGCGAAATCCTCTTGGAAATCCGGTTCGCCCTGCATGACGCGAATCCAGCTCCACTCCACGTCGACCATATGGAACAGCGTACGCAGGATGCCGCCGACGCCGCCCGTCCGCTCGCGAAGCAGCTCTTCCTCGGGGACGTTCTCGCACCACGCATACCACGCATCGCGCACCATCCAGTTGTACCGAAACATCGTCTTCATGGCCGGCCCCCTACGTTATCTTCTGCCCGAACCCCGTTGCGTCCGATTCGCGCCGGCTGTAGACGCCGCCACCGGCTGCTTCCGCGGCTGCGACGGCTGCGACTGCGGCCCCCGCTGCTGACCCCGCGGTTGTTGGCCTTGCGGCTGCTGCCCCCGAGGCTGCTGACCTCGCGGCTGTTGCCCCCGCGGCTGCTGCCCCCGCTGCGGCTCCGGCTTCGCGGCCGGCATCGCGCCGGTCATCGGGTACGGGTGGTCCTTCACGACCGGGATCGTCTTTTTCGTCACCTTTTCGATATCCTTCAAGTACGGAATCTCTTCCTGCTCGCAGAAGGAAATCGCTATGCCGCTGTGTCCGGCGCGCCCCGTCCGGCCGATCCGGTGCACGTACGTCTCCGGAATGTTCGGCAGGTTGAAGTTGATGACGTGGGACAGCTCTTCGATATCGATGCCCCGCGCCGCGATATCCGTCGCCACCAGCACGCGCGTCGTGCCGTTCTTGAAGTTGTTCAACGCCGCCTGCCGCGCGTTCTGCGACTTGTCGCCGTGAATCGCTTGGGCGGAGATGTTCGATCGCGTCAGCCCTTTGGCGACGCGGTCGGCGCCGTGCTTCGTGCGCGTAAACACGAGCGCGGACGAGATCGATCGGTCCTGCAGCAGGTCCGTGAGGAGCTTCTGCTTATTTTCCTTATCCACGAAATAAAGGGATTGCTCGATCCGATCCACCGTCGAGGACACCGGCGTCACTTCGACGCTGACCGGGTTCACGAGCAGCGAATTCGCCAGCTTCGAAATTTCCGGCGGCACCGTCGCCGAGAAGAACAGCGTCTGCCGCTTCGCCGGAACCGCCGCGATGACCTTCTTCACGTCGTTGATGAAGCCCATGTCGAGCATGCGGTCGGCTTCGTCCAACACCAAAATCTCCACGTGCCGCAGATCGACGACCTTCTGGTTAATCAAGTCGATGAGGCGCCCCGGGGTCGCGATCAAAATGTCCACGCCGCGCTCGAGCGCCTGCTCCTGCGGCTTCTGGGACACCCCGCCGACGATCGAGACGTTCTTCAAGCCCGTGAACCGGCCGTACGCCTGCATGCTCTCGTCGATCTGAATCGCGAGCTCCCGCGTCGGCGACAGGACGAGCGCGCGAATGCGGCGGCGTTCCCCCTGCTTCCGCGGCCGCGAATGCAGCAGCTGAAGGATCGGCACGGAAAAGGCCGCCGTCTTCCCCGTCCCCGTCTGCGCGCAGCCGAATACGTCGCGGCCGGCCAGCACGGCGGGAATCGCCTGCTCTTGGATCGGCGTCGGCTTCTCGTAGTTTTCCTTCGCCAGCGCCTGCAGGATCGGGGGGATTATGTTCAATTCTTTAAAGTTCATTAAGGGTCTCCTACTCTAGTTCTCCATTTGAAATCGTAAGTTCAACCGTACCACACTTAAGCGCAATTGAAAAGGAAGGGACATGGTATAATGGACGAAGAACGCAGGGAGGTTTTTGGAAAATGAATTCGACTCCTCCGTCGCCGTCCCGGCGCAACGTGGGCATCTTCGCCCACGTCGACGCGGGCAAGACGACGACGACCGAGCATCTCTTATACGAAAGCGGCCGCATCCGCGCGCTGGGCGACGTGGATCGGGGCACCGCCTCCACCGATTGGTTGGACGTCGAACGCGAGCGCGGCATCTCCGTGCGGGCGGCGACGACGATGTTCCAATGGAACGGCGTCTCGGTCAACGTCGTCGATACGCCGGGCCACGTCGACTTCCTCTCCGAGGTCGAGCGGTCGCTCCGCGTCATGGACGGCGCGGTTCTCATCCTCTCGGCCGTAGAAGGCGTGCAAGCCCAGACCGAAGTGATCTGGCATGCGCTCCGCAAGCTGGGCATCCCGACGATCCTCTACGTCAACAAGATGGACCGCGTCGGCGCCGACGCGGCTCGCGTCCTGAACGATATCCACAAGCACCTGTCGCCGCTCGCGACGCCCGTACAGCAGCCCGTCGGCGCGGCGGAGACGTTCGACGGCGCAAGGGACCTCTGGAACGCCGCCGAACGCGAGCCTGGCGCGATCGAAGCCCGAACGAGGCTGATCGAGAGCGTCGCCCAGACGAGCGAAGCGCTGATGGAGCGGTATTTCGAGGAGGGCGCGCCCGATACCGATACCGGCTTGGCGGCGTGGCGGACGACCTTCCGTTCGCTCGCAAGGTCGAGCGCCTTGTTCCCGGTGCTGTTCGGCGCCTCGAGCAAGGGGATCGGCATCCGCGAGCTGATGGAAGCCATCGCCCTGTACCTCCCCGAGCCCGGCGGCGACGCGTCGGCTCCCGTCTCCGGCGTCGTCTTCAAGATCGAACGCGACAAGACGATGGGACGCATGGCGTACGTCCGCTTATACCAAGGCACGCTTCGCAACCGCGACCCCATCCGCAACCTGACGCTCGGCGCCGACGAGAAGGTAACGCAAATTCGGAAGGTCGACGGGCAGAAGTCGGAGGACGTCGGCGTGCTGACGGCCGGGGACATCGCGGCCGTCTGCGGCCTCCAGCAGGCGCGGATCGGCGACGTGCTCGGCACCGGGGAAGGCGTGCCGGAGGAAGCGAAGCTCGCGGTCCCGCTCCTTACCGTGCAAGTGCATTGGGCGAACGAACAAGACTACCCGCGCGTCGTCGCCGCCCTGCACGAGCTCGCGGACGAGGATCCGCTGCTGTCCTTGCAGTGGCTGCAGGAAGAGCGGGAGCTCCATCTGAAGGTAATGGGGCCGATCCAGCTCGAAATTTTGTCCCGCTTGCTCGAGAGCCGCTTCGGCCTTTCCGTGACGTTCGGGCAGCCGTCCGTCATCTACAAGGAGACGCTCCGCGGCGCCGGAGAAGGCTTCGTCGCGTACACGATGCCGAAGCCGTGCTGGGCGATTCTGCGCTTTAAGATGGAGCCGCTGCCTCGAGGGGCCGGCTTGCGATACGACGCGCAGGTGCGCACCGAAGACTTGCTGCCGCAGTACCAGAACGAGGTCGCCCGACGCGTCCCCGAAGCGCTGCAGCAAGGCTTGTACGGGTGGGAGGTCGTCGACGTGGGCATCAAGCTCGTCGAAGGGCAGCACCACGTCTGGCACACGCATCCGCTCGACTTCGTCGTCGCCACCCCGATGGGCATCATGGACGGCCTGAACCGGATCGGCACGAAGCTGCTCGAGCCGATGCTCCGCTTCCGGCTGACCGTGCCCGAAGAGTTCGGGGGCAAGGTGATGAACGATCTCGTCCTCATGCGCGCGACGTTCGAAGCGCCGGAGCCGCACGGCGACCGAATGACGATTCACGGCCGCGTGCCCGTGGCGACGTCGCTCGAATACGCGGTCAAGCTCGGGTCGATGACCAAGGGCCGCGCCGCGCTGTCCACGTTCTTCGACGGCTACGAGGAGTGTCCGCCGGACGTTCGGGCGGAGCGCCCGCGCCGCGGCGTCAATCCGCTCGACACCGCGAAGTACATTCTCAGCGTCCGGAACGCGCTGTCGTCATCCTAATCAGCTATAAGCCCTTGCACCAGAACGTGTTGACGAACGCGGTGCGGAAGCCGGCCTTTTCCATATTGGCATGACTGGGCGTGCCGAAGACGACGTCCGTATAGACGGCCTTCGCGCCGAGGCGAGCGGCGTCCGCAAGCCTTCTGCGGATCAAGGCGGTCTGGCAGCCGCGCCCCCGGTACGCGTCGAACGTATAATCGTTGGCGAGGTACGCCTCGGCGCCGTGCAGGAACAACGACGCCATCGCGGCGGGCCGGCCGTCGATTTCGATCATGTAATTGCGGAAATGCGGCTGCCGAAAATACCCCTTCGTCCGCTCGATCGTCGCATCCGCGATGGACTGCCCCGGCGAAGACGCTTCGATCCAGCGGATGAACGTCTCCGCCGCGCGCTCGGTCACCAGACGGATGTCGAACGGGCTTGCCGTCACCGCCCCACCCTCTTCCGCCGCTTCGGACGGCTCCGCCGCCAAGAACGCGAGCTGCTCCGCCGGGAGGAAGCCCGCGTCGGCCAACGCGCGGCTCGCCTCCGGTCCCATGCGGTCCGGCGTCATGTCGAAGCAAGGCGCGGCCTCGCTGTCCGGGTAGCGGGCCAAGATCTCCTGCAGCCTTGGAACGTCGCCGGCGCCGAACCCTTTGATTCGGTTATAGTACATCGAGTGCGGGTCCGTCCGATCCCGAAGCAGGACGCACCCACCCAGCTCGATCGCTTCGACCTGCCGCTCCGTCGGCGTAAGGGAACGTCGAGCGTTCCACTTCGTCAGCTCGAGCTCCATCCGTTCGATGTCCGCTTGCAATTCCAGAGGTTTCTTATTAGCGTTCAATCGTTTCCGTCATCCTTCCTTCACCGCTCTTGCAGCCGCCTCCATCGCGCCGACGACGCGGTCGCACCACGCATCGAATTCGGGGTCCTCTTGTTGAAGCTCCGGATGCTCCAAGATGTTCCGGATCGTCGCCTTAAGCCCTTGATCGAGCCGCGTCGTCGCCACGAAGTCCGGCACGAGCCGCTTCAGCTTCGCGTTGTCGAAGACGACCGAGTTCGCCTTGTCGCCGAGCAGGCCGCCCCGATAATCGATGTCGCCGCACTCCGCGAGAAACTCGGACGCCACGTGCACCGCGCGAAGCTCGACGCCGAGACTGTCCGCGATAATCTCGTAAATCTGATTCCACGTCACCGTCTCGTCCGACGTGATGTGCACCGACTCTCCGATCGCGTGAATGTTGCCCATAAGCCCGATGAAGCCCTTCGCGAAGTCGCTGTTATGCGTCATCGTCCAGAGCGACGTCCCGTCCCCGTGGATAATGACCGGCTTGTTCTCCAACATTCGCTTGGCGACCTGCCAGGTCCCCTTGCGTCCGTGAACGCCGAGCGGAATGGAGCGCTCGTCGTACGTATGGCTCGGCCGGACGATCGTGATCGGGAAGCCGTCTTCCCGATACATCTTCACGAGATATTCTTCGCAGGCGATCTTGTTGCGGGAATACAGCCAATACGGATTGGATAAGGGCGTGCCTTCGGTAATGCGATAGTCGGACAGCGGCGTCTGATACGCCGAAGCCGAGCTGATGAACATGAACTGCTTCGTCTTTCCGGCGAACAAGCGGTAGTCCCGCTCCAGCTGGGCCGGCTCGAACGCGATGAAGTCGGCCACGACGTCGAAGCGCATGCCGTCGATCAAGCCGGCGACCTGCGCTTCGTCGTTGATGTCGGCCGTCAGCGCACGAACGCCGTCCGGCAGCCGGTCGTTCCGGCGGCCGCGATTGATCACATACAACTCGTGCCCTTGCTCCGCCAACTGTCTCGTTATCGCGGAGCTGATCGTTCCCGTGCCTCCGATAAACAGCGCTTTCATAAACCCGCCTCCGTAGAATCGTTATAGGTAAGGCGAAACGAGTGTTATACCCGCTCCGCCCATTGTTCCGCGTTGCTCCAATCCTTCGCCTTCCACCGCAGAACGTCCGGGTTCGCCATCGAGATGATTTCCTTCGCGAACTCGAGCCGTTCGATCTCGGTCATCGGACGGAAGCTTCTCGCGACCGCCAGATTGTTCTCCAGCTGCTCCATCGACTCCATCCCGATAATCGCCGTAGCGATCGGCAGCGACCACGTATACCGCAGCGCCTTCTCGTACCATGACGCCAGCCGCCCAAGGCCGATGACCTTCATGCCGACGACCGCGACGCCCTTCTCGTTCGCTCTCGGGACGAACTCGTGCGCGAAGCTGTAGATGAACTGATCCGCCGCGGAGAGGGCGACCAGCGCGCTGTCGAACGGAAATCGCTCGATCGCCTCGAGCTGCACGCTCGGATTCGTGTGCCCGCTGATGCTGATATGCCGGATGACGCCCTGCTCCTTGGCCTCGACGAGCGCCTGCAGCGCGCCGTCTTTCGCGAAGCAGGCGTCGAGCTGCTCCATCGTCCGCACGTCGTGCAGCCGCCACTCCTCGACATGGTCCGTCCGCAGCCGCTTAAGGCTGCCCTCGAGGGAGCGCCACGAGCCGTCCCGCGTCCGGTCGATCGTCTTGGTCGCGATCCACGCCCGGTCCCTGCGCTCCCCGAACGACTTCCCGAGCCGCTCCTCCGATTGCCCGTCGGAGTAGATCGGCGCCGTGTCGAAATAAGTGATTCCCTCGTCGATCGCCCGGTTCACGATCCGGATCGCTTCTTCCTCGCCGCAGCCGTGATCGTCGACGATCCGCTGCGCGCCGAAGCTCAAAATCGGGAACGACGCGCCGGTGTTCCCGAAGGCCCTCTTTTCCATCGAAGCCCCTCCCCTATGTTTTCGGAAAATGGTTACGATTGTAAATATGCCTTCCATCCGAGCAAAATATCCCGCCACAGCCGAACGATGGTTTAATTTTCTTGCGTTATGTATTCTCCATCGGCGGCTCCGGTTCCTTCCGACGGCCGTTCGGTTGTCACGCTTGCCCGTCTGTGTCACAATCGGAGGAGCAACGATTTTCTGTATATAAAGAGGAGCTGGATACCAACCCATGAGAACGATTCCGTTAGGACAGAGCTCGTTACAGGTGCCGGTCGTCGCCGTCGGCTGCATGCGCATCACGTCCCTCGATAAGGCCGGAGCGGAACGCTTCGTGCGAACGGCGATGGAGGAAGGGGCGAACTTCTTCGACCACGCGGACATCTACGGAGGGGGAGCTTGCGAGGAGCTGTTCTCCGATGCGATCGGAATGAACGCTTCGGTGCGGGAAGGGATGATCCTGCAATCGAAGTGCGGCATCCGCAAGGGAATGTTCGACTTCTCCAAGGAGCATATCTTGACTTCGGTGGACGGCATCCTGAAGCGGCTGAAGACTGAATATCTAGACGTCCTGCTGCTGCATCGTCCGGACGCGCTGGTCGAGCCGGAGGAAGTCGCCGAGGCGTTCGATACGCTGGAGCGCTCGGGCAAGGTGCGCCACTTCGGCGTCTCGAACCAAAATCCGATGCAAATCCAGCTGCTGCGGAAATTCGTGAAGCAGCCGATCGTCGCGAACCAACTGCAGCTCAGCATCACGAACGCCACGATGATCTCGAGCGGAATCAACGTCAATATGGAAAATGCGGCCGCCGTCAACCGCGACGGCAGCGTACTCGACTTCTGCCGGCTGAACGACATCACCATTCAGCCATGGTCGCCGTTCCAATACGGCTTCTTCGAGGGCGTCTTCCTCGGCAACGAGAAGTTCCCGGAGCTGAATCGGAAGATCGACGAGGTCGCGGCGGCGTACGGCGTGACCAATACGACGATCGCCATCGCGTGGCTGCTCCGCCATCCGGCGCGCATGCAGCCGGTTCTCGGCACGATGAATGTCGACCGTCTGCGGGATTGCCTCAAGGCCGCAGACATTACGTTGACCCGCGAGCAGTGGTACGACATCTACCGCGCCGCGGGGAACGTACTGCCGTAAGCTGCATCCGAACCTCGAAAAGAACCTCCCGTCCGATCAAGACGGGAGGTTCTTCGCGTTCGCTCGTACCTTTCGACGCGGTTGTCCGCTTTATTCCGAATCGTCTTCCTCGACGAACGCCTTCAACGCGATCAGCTTGTTGTCCCAATAGCGATCGAAGTACGCCAGCCATCGGTGAAGGTCTCGCAGCGGATCCGGCTGCAGTCTATACCGGGTCTCCCGTCCGACCTTCCGGTTGCTGACGAGTCCTGCGTCCGTGAGAACGTGCAGATGCTTGTTGACGGCCGTTCGGCTGATCGGGAAGTGCTCCGCGATGCGCGAGATGGGCAGCTCCTTGTCCGTCTCCGCGAGCAGCGTCAGCATGCTGCGGCGGGTCGAATCGGCGACCGCCTGAAATACGTCGTGCCTAGCCTCCGCAGCCGGCATCTTACGCCTCGACGTAAGCGGGCAGCGCCTCGGCGACGATCTTCTCCCAGCCGTTGTCCATGATGCCGCGAACGACCGCGTGCGGCTGTCCGAATTCCGTCGTCTTCGCCGGGTCCCAGCCGGAGTGAATCAAGGTGAACTCCGTCTTGCCGTCGACTTCTTTCAACTCGAACGTAAGATGCCATTCCGCTCCCCAGTCGAAGCCGACGCGGTGCGGAGGATCGATCTCCGTCACCTTGCAGGGCGAATCGCCGAACGGGCCCGCGTGAAGAATGAAGTCCTTCCCGACGACCGGCTCGAACGTATTGGGCATCCACCAGCCGGCGATCCCCTCCGAGGTGGCGATCGCCTTCCACGCTTTCTCGATCGGGACGTTGAGGACGACGGTCTTGCGGATGTCTGGAATCGTATCTTGAGATTGCATGCGAATAACCTCCGTCATTTTTATAACACCTTTTGGTTTCACAATTAATATAACACCATTAGGTGCTATATTGTCAAGGCTCTATCCCCTTACTCCCCTTAGTTTGCCCCGCTGCCTATTCCCAATGAATAAATCGTCTGCCTCCGCAATAGGGTTAAAATAATAATTTTCTTCTTGTAATTCCGTCGTTTGTTTCCTATTATGAAAAGTGCATTTTTGTCATTTGTTGTCGGAAGCTGTTGGAAGCGAAAAATGATATGGGCGGTGCGGAATGGTTCAAGAAAGAAATATCGGGTTGGCGGTCGTCCTGACCCTGGTGACCTGCGGGATTTATGGAATTTATTGGTTTATCGTCCTGACCAACGACGTCGGGCGAGTAAGCGGGGACCCCTCCTTCACAGGGGGCAAGCATTTCCTGCTGAGCATCGTGACTTGCGGCATCTGGAGCATTATCTGGTCTTACCAAGCCGGCAAGCTCGTCGAGTCGGCGCAACGGCAACGGGGCCTCCCGGGTTCGGACAATTCGGTGCTCTACCTCGTGCTGACGATCTTCGGCCTCGGGATCGTTACGTACGCGTTGGTCCAGGCGGATGTCAACAAGCTGGCTTAATTCGGCGTTCTCGGCGGTCGCGAGGAGCCCCCGGTGGATTCAGGGGTCCTTGGCGGCTGCCGGAGGGCTGGCGTACTTGAAGGTATGGCTGCCGGCGACCGGCCTCGGCATTCCCTGCGTCTTTCACGAAGCGACGGGGCTGTATTGCCCGGGCTGCGGCATGACGAGAGCCGCTTTATCGCTGCTCGAGGGGGACCTGCCTCAGGCGTTCCGGTACAACGCATTGGCGTTCGGTCTGCTCCCATTGGTTCTAGTCTACCTGATCGCGAACCGAAGGGGCATGCGGCGGACGAGCCGAACGGTCATGGGCGCGATGGTGACGGCGGCGCTCGCCTTCGGCGTGATGAGGAATCTACCGGCGTGGGAGTGGCTTTCGCCGACGGCGATCGGATCGTAAGGAAAAAAGAGCGAATCGGCCTTTGGGGCTGATTCGCTCTTTTTTCGGTCGGCACGCCTGCCTTCATCGTCGCCGACCGATCTTTCCGGTTCGCTTGCTGATCTTCGGCGCCTTCGTCTTCTTCGGCTTCGTAAGAACGCTGCTCTTCTCGCCGGACGAGCCGCTTTCATCCCTCACGATCTTGCCGGAGGAAGCCGACGAGGCGGGCGGCGATACGGCGCTCTTCGACGCCGAAGCGTCCGCGTCGGACGATCGACGGACGATGCTGCCGGACCGATTCACGGTGACCGGCGGCGCCATCTTCTTATCGTCGACCGTAGGCGTACGATAGGTTTGCTTCGGGGCGTAAGCGCCCTTGCTGCCGTACCCTCTGTAGTCGCCCCCCGCATATCGCCCGCGATCGAACAGATCGCCGATGACGGAAGCGATGATATAAGCTTCCAAGAAGCTCGGGCTGTAATTCTGACGTACATACTCGCGGCTGCTGATCTCGATCAGCGTATCTTCCGGCCGTTCGGGATCTTGCTGCACTTGAACGATCTCGTCGGCGTAGACCAAGAACATGCGCTCCGCGTCTTCCTCGGATTGCTGCTGCGGCCGCTTCCGTTCGACCAGCTCGTTCGCAACCTCCGGGACGCTTCGGTCCGCCGCTCGGTATACGTAGGAAGTCTCGTTCCCCGAACCGCTGACCGACTCCAACGGATAGGACTCGCCGACTTCGAAACTTTGCATGCATCCGGCCAATACCGGGACGATCAAACTCAGGATCAGGAGATGCTTTATCCCCCGGGACAGCCACGATTTCAATGGTTTACCTCCTTACCCGCCGCGCAGCACGCGAACGTCGGCCGGGAGCACGGACTCGCCCTCGTACAGCATGAACCTGCCGTCCTGCCATTCGATGCGAAGCAGCATACGGTCGTCCGACACGTATTGCCACACGTATTGCTCCCCGCCCTGCTGGAACGGCGTCTTGCCGCTCGATTGGATGATGCCGGAATAATGTTCTTCCATGTGATAGGCGCGATCGTCCAACTCAAGGGTCGTCGGCACCTCTTCGAAGGAATCCAGCCTTCCGTCGATCGGTTGGTACAGGGCGAACAGCGTCCGTTCGCGGTCCTCGATCGCGAGATACCGAATCGCCGTTCCGTCCTGCAGCGTGAGGACGATCGCGTTGCGCTGTCGATTTTGCGTGCGTCCGACGACCTGATAGGTCACGAGCGACACTTCGCAGACGTCGCCCGGCCCGATCGTGAGGATGCTCTTCTCCGGCATCGGCGGCGCCGGCTTGCTTACCAGATTTTTAATGCGTTGGAATAAACTCATCTTGCCGCTCCTTATGTTCAGGAATTAGACCGCTCCGATGATCAGGGCGCCTGCGATATGAAGCGATCCCGCGAAGAGCGCGTTGGCGATTTTCCCTTCGTGTATGCCTTCTTCCAATTGGAAATGGGTGAGCTTCGACAAGACGGTCCGCGCCAGCCATTCCAGAACGAACAGCAACACGAAGGAGACGACGGAGATGATGATCGCTTCCCAGATGACGTCCGATTTCGCGATCGACTGTCCCAAAATATACGCTTGCGCGATCAGCTTCATCATGAAGCGCGTCGTTACCGCCACGTTGCCGCTCTTCATCTCTTGGATGTCATGATAGCGGGTCGTCAGCGAGTCCAAATACATAATTAAAAATAAGAGCAATGCGCCCATTCCCGTCCATACGGGAATTCGGGCGTAATCGATCCATGACAAAACAGATCCCTCCGAACGATGCTTGAATGTAAAAACGCCTGTATGTCGCTATTGCAGCATTCGTGTCATACAGGCGCACTTCGTATCCGGTTGTAGGTCGGCTTATTGATCCTTGTTCTCGTATTGCTTCATCAGCGCGGCCAGCTCGTCTTCGACGGCCTTATCCTTGCCGAGCTCCTTGAACTCGTCGTCGAGCGACTTGCCCTTAGACGCGTACAAGCTGTTGCTCGCTTCGGCCTGCGCCTCCATCTGAAGCATCTTCTCTTCCATCCGCTTGAGGCCCGCGGAGGCCGAATCGGATCCGAAGCCGTTCATCGCTTTGTTGATTTCGGTCTGCGCCTTCGCCGCGTTATAACGAGCGACGAGCATCTCGCGCTTGTTCTTCAGCTCCGTCAATTCCTTGCGCATCTCTTCCAGCTTCGCGCGAAGGTCGTTGGCCAGCTTCAGGTTCAGGTCGTACCCGGACTTGTATTCGGCCATCTTGCTTTCGGCGGCTTTCTTCTCTTCCAACGCGCGGCGCGCCAAGTCGACGTTCTGCGCCTGCGCCGCCATATGGGCTTGCTGCGTGCGTTTCTCCACGAGCTCGACTTGCTCTTCGTAGAGCCGCTTGAACTTCTTCTCCAGTGCGATCTGCGCGGCCACCGCTTTCTCCGCGTCTCCCAAGTCCTCGGTCATATCCCGGATGTATTGATCCGTCAGTTTGATCGGATCCTCCGCCTTGTCGATCAACGCGTTGACGTTAGACAGAGTGAGATCTCGAAGCCTCTTAAACAAAGACAATATCGCCGCCTCCTAAAGATTGAGTATCGAATACATATCCATACGTACGGGGGCGATGTCGGGTTTCATCCGCCTCCGATAAAACAGAAAGAGAGATGAGTTTCCCATCTCATCCCTCTGCAATGTTCTCTATCCGATTCCATCCGTCGAAGTTTCCCGATTATCTGCCGAGCTTCTTCGACCCGCCGCCCTTGCCTTGCAGCGCCAATAGGTTCGTGTCGTAGCTGAACGTCAGCTGCGACTTCGTCCGGTGCCGCTTCAGCGCGAGCTGAATGAGCTGGCCGGTCATCTGTTCGAAGCTCTTGCCCTTCGGCTCCCATAGGTAGAACGCTAGCGATCCAGGGATCGTATTGATCTCGTTGACATACACCTTGCCTTCGTCTTGGTCGATGAGGAAGTCGATCCGCGACACGCCGTTGCAGCCGAGCTCGAGGAACGTCTGCTTCGCTAACGCTTGAACTTCCTCCGTCATCTCCGGCGAGATATTGGCGGGAATGATGCGGCTCGTCCCGGACATGCCCTTCGACGCTTGATTCAAGTATTTATCTTGGTAGCTCAAAATTTCGCTCGTCTTGAGCACTTCCTCGCAGACGGACACCTCCGCCGACTCGTGGTCCCCGATGACCGAGCAGTTGACCTCTTTCAAATTTTGGACCACTCGCTCGATAATGACCTTGTCCGCGAAGCCGAAGGCGTTCCCGAGCGCGCTCGTCAGCTCTTCCGTGTCCTCGGCGATCTCGATGCCGACGCTCGAGCCGAGGTTCGCCGGCTTGACGATGACCGGGTACTTCAGCTGCGCTTCGGCCTTGGCGATGCAGGAGCCCGGATCCTCCGACCATTGGTGATTGTAAAACGTTACGAAATCCACGACCGGCAGCCCGGCGCTGCGGACGACGGCTTTCATGACGACCTTATCCATGCCGAGCGCCGAGGACAATACGTCGCAGCCGACGTAAGGCACCTTCTGGAACTCTAGCAAGCCCTGCAGCGCGCCGTCCTCGCCGAACGTCCCGTGGGTGACGGGGAACGCGACGTGGATTTCGTCGACGACCGGATTCTTGAACCAAGATTTCCTGGTCGCGATCAACTGATGCGCTCCGCTCTCGTTCGTAAACAGCGTTACGTTCGTGCTCTTCCGAAGCAAACCCGGGAGATCCTTGTATTCGTCGATGGAGCCGACCGCTTCGCCGGTATACCACTTGCCCTCTTTCGTAATATATATCGGGACAGGCTCATATTTATCTCTCGGGATCGCATGATAAGCCTGCAGACCGGAGATGACGGACACCTCGTGCTCTACCGACATCCCTCCGAATAGGACTCCGACGCGTATTTTCATAAGTAAGAAATCCTCCGTTTATTCGTTATAATTGTCGGGCAAGTCGTTCTCGAGAAGGACGACGGTGTGTTCGTTCGCGAACCCTTGCAGGAACTGAAGCCCTTCTTGGAGATGCTTCGCCACGCGGAAGTTCGCGTAACCGGCGGCTTGCAGCGCATCCTGCATCGGCTTCGTCTGCTTCGGCCCGACTAGAATAATATAATCGCACACCTTCGCGGCCGCTTCGGCGAAGGCATAATTGTATTCATACTCTTTCGCGCCCAGCTCGATCATTCCGGGGGTCACGAGAATCTTCTTCTCAGGCATCTGCGCTAGCACCGCGAGCGCCGCCTTGGAGCCGACCGGATTCGAATTGAAGCTGTCGTCGAGAATCGTCAAATTCCCGTTCTTCTTGAGCTCCAACCGATGCTTGACGGGTTTGACCTTGCGGATATACATCGCCAGCTTCGGCAGCGGAATGCCCAAGGTATCGCCGACGGCGATGCACGCCAGCAGGTTTTGAATGTTGTGTTCGCCGAGCAGCGCGGTTTCGAACTCCTGAACCGCGCCGTTCCGGACCCGCACCGCGAAGGCGCAGCCGTTGCGGGAATAGCGAACGTTCTCCGCGTAATAATCCGTGTCCGGGTTGCGGCTGCCGTACGTCACGACCTTGCATCGCAGGTTCGACTTCCGCAGCTGATCGGCCACGTTCTCGTCGTCCAAATTGAGGAACGCGACGCCGTCCGCGGGCAGCGCTTCGGCGAGCTCGAATTTGGTCGCTTTCACATTTTCCAAACTCTTGAAGGTTTCTAAGTGCTGCTCCCCGATCGCCGTAATGATGCCGTATTTCGGATGCACGATATCGCAAATTTCCTTGATGTCGCCCTTCTGCTTCGCGCCCATCTCGCTGATGAATATCTCGTGCGTCGGCTGCAGGTACGTGCGGATCGTCTTGGTGACGCCCATCGGCGTATTGTAGCTCTCCGGCGTCATGAGCACATGATAGGACTGAGACAACACCGTCGATAGAAAATGCTTCACGCTCGTCTTCCCGAACGAACCGGTGATCCCGATGACCTGCGTCGAGGCGTGCCGCTCGATTTTCTTGCGCGCATCGTTAATATAATAATTGTTGATCTGATGCTCGATCGGTTTATTGACGGTATTCGCAAGGAGGATGAAGACCGCGGGAAGCAGGGTGACCGCGTACATGGCCAAGGCTGCGAACGGTGTCCACGGCAGGAGCGCGCCGACCAAGACGACCAGCAAGATCGCCGTCGTCGTCAGCAGCCGCTTCACGCGGGCGGTATAGACCAGCTTCTTCTTTTCGATTTCCTTCGGTACGGTCAGCGTCAAGAGCAGGAACGCCGCGATCCAAGCGATGTGACCCCATAACGGTTTGTCCATGGCGAACAGGATCAAGGGAACGATCGGCAAGACGTCCATGACGCGGATCGTTCGCTTGAAATTTCCCATGTACCAGTTCCACAGCCGCAGATTGCGGTAGGAATTCAGCTGCAGCATATGCATGCTCTTGATCAGCTTCCTGCCCGCATAGATCGCCCAGACCGCAATGCTGACGATTTGTAACACCGCTACTAGCGTCATTGGTTGTTCCTCTCGTTCTCTAGGAATTTATTCACGATGATTTCGAACTCTTGAGGTCTCTCCAAGTACGAGAAATGCCCGGCGTTCAGCACGGCGAGGCCGGCGTCCGGCAGCAGCGATTCCATGAGCTTCGCGTCGGCGATCGGCGTCGCAGTGTCGTGTTGCCCCCAGATCAGCAGCGTGGAGCATCGAATGCCCGGCAGCAGATGGCGCAAGTCCGTATTGACGACCCGAACGAGCGTCTGCTGCATGACCCCCGATACGTTCTTGTAGTCCTCGGAGCCGACCCGACCCTTCATATAAGTAAGAATGCGATCCCGGTACAGATGCAGTCCCGGAAGTCTCAATACGTGCTTCACGAGCTTGTACGTGTATACTTTCACATAGTACTGCGGCTTGCGTTTCGGCTTGATGCCCGCGCTGTTGACGAGAATCATCTTCTTCACGGGATACTGCGAGGCGTATTGAATGCTGATTCTTCCGCCGTTGGAATGTCCCACGAGAATCGGGGAGGAGATGCCGAGCTGCTCGAAGAACTTGCGGACGAACTGCGTGTACTCCTCGACGCCCCAAGGCACGGGAGGCTCCGAGCTTAACCCGAAGCCGGGCAAGTCGATCGCGTATACGCGGAAAAAGCGGGACAGATTCTCTTGAATTCTATGGAATGTGCCCAGTTCCGCCCCCCAGCCGTGCAGCAGTACGACGTCCTGTCCTTCTCCCTTCACCGAATAATGTATCTGTAGATTATCGATGGTGATGTTCAATCCTATCGCATCCCTTATGTGGTACTTAAAATAAAAAAATCATATCACACCCTCTGAACCGGGAACAACATGATCGCCGCCGCGGAGATAACCTCTGTTCTATATATGCGTCGTGCTTGTTTCGATATAACCCGAAATATCCATAGCTATGATGTCCATCGCCCCATGCGCGGATACCCTAATCATACCATGAATCGGGCAAAGGAAAATCCACAACCTACGGCGGTCGTGGATTTCTTCGCTTCAGTATTACCTAGCATCACTTCGCAATACCGGGGCGCACCAGCCGGCCAAGGCAACACTTGACATGACCAGGCACCCCTTTGTAATACCGAGTATTACTCGGTATTACTTTGTCTTACTCGCTACATCCAAGCTTCGATATCGTCGTCGTCGATGTCGTCGTCGACGTTCCGCTTCGCCGCGGGAGGCTCCGCGTCCTCGATCCGCGCCGCCGGAGACTCCGGCTCCACCCGAACCTCTTGTCTCCCAGCCGCGATCTCCGCCGTTCCTTCGCGAACGTCCCTAAGCGCTTGCATCGCTTCGACCGACGGCGCAAGACGTTCCGTTGCGGGAGCGATGTCCGGCGCGATGCCCCCCGGAACGGGCGAAGCGGTCCCCAGCACGTTCCGTTCCACCGGGATGAACGTCTGCAAATTGCGGACCCCGTTTCGCACGATTTCGTGTTCGATCAGGTAGCGCAAGGAATCCATCAGATTCGTCTGGGCATTAATCCAGTTCATGACGAGCGGATCTTCCGTTTTCTTCGTCTTTAAGCTGATGTTCTCTCCAGGTTGTTTCGTCTTTTTCACGCTTGCCACCTTCCGGTATCCCCTTACCTCTTGCCTTACGCCTTCTTCCTAATCTCGATTAGGCCGGCTGCACGGCTTTATTCTTCAGCGCCTCGTAGATTTTCCCGCGAACGAAGGCATCCAGTCCCATCGCATTCATCTGCACCGCATAGGTCGGCGGGATGTACAACAGCTGCATCTCCCTTTCGACGCACAGCTCCTCGAGCCGCGGATAGAGCAGCGAACGCATGAGGATGCTGCCTCCGCCGTAGACGCAGATCAAGTCGATCTCGTTCCGCGTCTTGGTCAGCTGCCGCTTGACGTTCTGTACGATCTGGCGGACTTGGCTTTCGAGCGGCCGCTTCAACGTCTTGATCGCGCGGGCGTGGTACTTATGCTTCGGATTTTTGATGACGTCGCTGAAAAACTGTCTCGGGCTGTCGGGCAAGTGGATGAGCCGGTTGAACTCGTCCAGCGCTTCTTCGATGGCATATCCGGTCCCATGGTGGCTGCCGTGGACGAATTGACGGAGGAACTTGTTCCCTTCGGTAACGGGATATTCCGTCGAACCGTCGCCGATATCTACATGAAGGATCCGTTTCTCCTTGAAGTAGTTGCCATTGAACTTCTTGTCCAGCTCATAGGTTTCTACGAATTCCTCGAAAATGTCCCCTTCCCGCCAGTTGCCTTCCGCGTCCTTCTGGAGCGCGAAGATGACGGGCGTCGCTTCCGGGACGACCTTCGCGAACGGGAAGGCGATCTTGACCGCCACGCGGTGAATGCCCAGATGAACCGTTACGCGGTGGGTTCCGGTCATGAAGCGCCGCTCGAACTTCGCCGACGTCTCGTCGGTGTGCTGCGTGACCGGCAGCGCCGTGGCCATATCGACGTCCACGTCGATCTGCTCCGGTACTTTCTTCTCTTCGTCGTAAGCCTTCTGTACCGCGATCGCCGCGATCTGCGCGAGCGTGTTGACGATCGGAAGGTCCATGTCGCACTTCATATCGATGCCGATCTGCAGGTTGTCCAACACTTCGCCGCTCTCGAGCGCGAATTTGCCGACATAATACATCCCCGGCCGCGCCGCCGGAGAATCGACCGTGACGACCAACTGGTCCTGGAGGTTCTTAATGAAGCTCTCGGGCGCTTGCTCCTCGCTCCACGGCAGCTCGTCCACCGCGCAATTGACGTTCGGCTGCTGAATTAACTTGCCGTCTATGATCAGATCATGTTCGCTGTTTCCGTTGTCGTTGCCTACGAAAAAATGATAATTCATAGAAATTCCCTCCTAATATGTAAAACCCACAAGTAACACTTTGACATACTCGGTGTTATTCGACAACCTCTAATGGACCCACTCCAACATTTCCCACCCCCGGTCCTACGCTCCATTGCGAAAAAGAGGCCGTCCCGGTCATCGCCTTCGCGTGCGACTTCCGAGACCGCCTCTCTTGCTTGTTTCCTCCGGGATGCATATTGCCCATTTTTCACGCCTATTGGTTCGTCAGCTTATCCGGGTTGTACCGGGCTCCGAGCTTGTTCGCGATATACGTTTCGTAAATTTCCCGCTCTACGGGGTCGTCTACGTGGCACACCTCGATCTTCGCCACTTCGTTCCGATGGTCCTTGATCGGCGATACCGTATCTTCGAAGTGCTTCTTGATACGCTGCCGCAGCTTCCGGGCTTTCCCGACGAAGAGCAATTCGTCCTTGTCGTTATAGAACATGAAGATGCCGCCCTTCTCCCTGGTGATCAGGTGGAAGTCGGTAAAGCCGTAGATGTGGCTCAGCTCGGGAGCTTGCTGTTTGTAAATCGTGACGTCCGGCGTCGGGACCGTTATCGTAATCATCCGTATCCACTTCCTCTTTCCATATAGAGCTTCATCGTAACATAGATGCGCGTTATTCGATAGTTTACCCATTAGAGCGGTCGACTTTTCCCGTAAGAGGCTACTCCTCTGCATATTTATCTTTCATGATGCTCGAGCCCGCTCCGCCGACGACCATGAGGAGCAGCGGTCCGAAGTTCCATAGGAACGACCCGCCGGCTAAGGGAATGCTCGATCCGGCGACTTTGTTCAGCAGCAGAACGCCCAGCTTGCTCGCCAACAGAACGACGCCGAGCAGGAACAACACATCGAACGTATACTTCAGCCGCGGATACGCCAGCTTTTTGCTGTCTCGAATCACTTGTTTCGTCAACCCCTCGTCGCTTCGCAACAATTCATCGATCGTTACGCCGAACAGATCGCTCAAGTGAATGATCACTTCGATGCTCGGATAGTTCTGGCCGTTCTCCCATTTGGATACGGACTGTCGACTGACGAACAGCTTCTCCGCCAAATCCTCTTGGGACCATCCTCTCTTCTTTCGTTCCTGTTTCAACTTCTCGGCGAACACCATTCCGACAGCCGCCTCTCTTCTTACGATGATATAGGCCCATTATTATAGCCCCCCGTAAAAATGTAAAGATCGCTATGGTTGCGAGCCTCCGCAACCGCCGGTTGCATGAGAATTCTCTTGCATATCCGCGATCCGCAAGGGACATCCTACGTTCGAACGCAAAGAAAAAGCGACCCGCAACAGGTCGCTTCTTCATGCCATATTTACACGTAAGCGGGAACCTTCTTCTCTTCCGCCGCGGCGCTCGCAAGACCGAGCGTCTTCGCCGTCGAAGCGTGAATGTCCCGAACCAAGTCCGGGTTCTTCGCAAGGGATGCGCCGTACGAAGGAATCATCTCCTTCAGCTTCGGCTCCCAAGCTTGGATTTGCTGCGGGAAGCACTTCGCGATGACCTCGAGCATGACGGACACGGCGGTGGACGCCCCCGGGGACGCGCCGAGCAAGGCGGCGATCGAGCCGTCCGCGGCGTTGATGACCTCCGTGCCGAATTGGAGCGTGCCTCGGCCGGCGGCCGTATCCTTAATAATCTGGACGCGTTGGCCCGCGACGATTAATTCCCAATCTTCGCTCTTGGCGTCCGGAACGAATTCGCGCAACGCTTCCATCCGCTGCTCCTTAGACAATAAGACCTGCTTGATCAGGTATGTCGTGAGCGACATGTTCTTCACGCCGGCCGCCAGCATCGTGACGAGGTTATGCGGCTTGACGGAAGTGATCAGGTCGAACATGGAACCGAACTTCAGGAACTTCGGCGAGAAGCCGGCGAACGGTCCGAAGAACAAAGATTCCTGCTTGTCGATCACCCGCGTGTCCAGATGCGGCACGGACATCGGCGGAGCGCCGACCGACGCCTTGCCGTATACCTTCGCGCGATGCTTCGCGACGATCTCGGGGTTCCGGCATACCATGAAGAGCCCGCTGACCGGGAAGCCGCCGATGCCTTTGCCTTCCGGAATGCCGGACTTCTGCAGCAGGTGGAGGCTTCCGCCGCCGCCGCCGATGAAGACGAATTTCGCTTGACGCCGTTCGACGGCGCCGCTCTCGACGTTCCGCACTTTCAAATCCCAAGAGCCGTCGGAAGCCCGCATTATATCGTCGACTTGATGCTTATATTGGATTTCGACGTTCTTGTTCTTCAGGTGGTCGAACAAGATACGCGTTAACGCGCCGAAGTTCACGTCCGTGCCGGACTCGATTCTCGTCGCCGCGATCGGTCCGTTCGATATCCGGTCCTTCATCATCAACGGAATCCATTCCGCCAGCTTCGCCCGGTCGTCGGAATATTCCATCCCTTGGAACAGCGGATGGGCGGACATCGCTTCGAACCGTTTCCGCAAGAAGGTAACGTCCTGCTCTCCTTGCACGAAGCTCATATGCGGTACCGGAGAGATGAAGTCCCGCGGGTTGCGGATCAAGCTGCTGTTCACGAGATAAGACCAGAATTGCCTCGACACCTGGAACTCTTCGTTCACTTTAATCGCCTTGCTGATATCTATGGAACCGTCCGGCTTCTCGACGGTGTAGTTTAACTCGCACAACGAAGCATGCCCCGTCCCCGCATTGTTCCACTCGTTGGAGCTTTCCTCTCCTGCCGTCGCGCGGCGCTCGATCACCGTAATGCTCCAGTCCGGCATTAACTCCTTCAAGAGCGAACCCAAGGTCGCGCTCATGATTCCCGCTCCGATTAAGATCACGTCTGTTTTCTGTAGTCTATCGTTCATGATTACCGTCCTTTATCCCCTACGATTTGCAGAAAGGATGTAGGAACCGAATTCGTCACACATCTTTTCTGGATCAACTATTACCTTATCATAGTTTATCACTATTTTAGATTATAATATTTATCGAATTTTTAACAGAAACGCGCGATCGGTTCATTCTCCCCAATTTTTTTTACTAATCATATGCGCAAATCTGGAAAATGACATAGAAAAAGGGCCTCGCGGCCCCTCCTCTAGTGTTCATGTTCCATGCCCGAGCCCGAAAGACGTCTCGACACTTGCGCCTCCGTTCCCGGCTCGACGACGACGAACTGCCCCATCATGCCGCTGTCCTCGTGGTATAAGAGATGGCAGTGGTACATGTACGGCGTCTCGGGGTCGGGATGGCTGCCGAATTCGACCGCGACTCGGACGGTCGTACCGTTCGGGACGAACACCGTATCCTTCCTGCCCCGTTCGTAGATCGCCGGGGGTTGTCCGTTCTTGTCCAGCACGGTGAAGACGGCATCGTGGATATGGAAGTTATGGTCCCATCCCCGATTCGAAATTTCCCAGATTTCTCGGGCACCGGCCGGGACGACCTCGTCGATCCGATTCATATCCATCGGCTTCCCGTTGATCGCGGACTCCGTCGTAAGCACGAACTTCCGAACCGTTGCGTCCTCCGACGCTTCGATCGACGGTTCGGCGGACAACCGGCTCGGGAGCGGCGCGGAAGCCGCGAGCTCCCGGTCGGCGACGATCTTGACCAGATCGAACTCGCCGTTTCCGATGCCGTCCTCGCCTGCGAAGCTGTGCAAGATCGTCTCCTCGCCCGCTTGGAATTCGACGACGATCTCGGCGCGTTCACCCGGGCTCAAGAGGAGGCGGTTCAGGGATACCGGCTCTTGCAGAAGCCCCGCGTCGTTCCCGACCAGGGCGAACGACCGGTCGTCCGAGAAGCCGATCTGGAACGCGCGCGCATTCGAACCGTTCAACAGGCGGAAGCGCACCTGGCTGGCGGTAATTTTCAAGTATGGGTCGTACGTTCCGTTAATCAGGATCTGATCGCCCAGCATCCCGAACGGGGTTAGGTCCATGCTTTCGTGGAAGGTGCCGTCGCCCTTGAACCGCTTATCTTGCACGACGATCGGAATGTCGTCCACCCCGTATTCCGACGGCAGCTTCTTGGACTCCTCGTCCTCGATCAGAAATAACCCGGCGAGTCCGCGATACACGTGCAGCGCCGTCTTCCCGTGCAAGTGCGGATGGTACCAGGTCGTCGCCGCCGGCTGCTCGATCGTCCAATGCGGCTTCCACGTCGCTCCCGCTTCGATCATCTGGTGCGGTCCGCCGTCCATCTTCGCCGGCAATAACATCCCATGCCAATGCAAGGTGGAGCGTTCCGGCAGCCGATTCACGACGTCGAATGCGACCCGGTCGCCGCGCGACGCGCGAATCGTCGGTCCTAAATACGATCCGTTGATGCCCCAGGTCGGCGTGCGCTTCCCTTCGAAAAACTCGGTCGTCCCCGGCTGCATCGTTAACGTGAATCGCTTCTCTCCTTCGCTGTCCACGGTCGGCTCCAAGAGCGGAGGAATATGCAGCGGATTCGTAAATTCGAGCTCGCCGACATTCGTCGTCGTATTTCCGTCGCAGCCGGCCAAGCCGATCGCGATGCCGACCAGCGACAGCGCGATCGCCCATGTATGAAGTCGTTTCATTTTCTTACTCGTTCCTCTCTATCGATTCATTCTCTTGCCTCCTTATCAATGTACGACATGAATGTTGCGAACTTTTGGCGATCTCCTATGGGTGCTGTGAACGAAGAAAACCCCGAACGCCCGTCGTCGGGGTTTCGAGGCTTCGATTTCTATAAATCTAGCGGGTCGTTATTCGAGAACAAGTCCGGGTTGCCCTTCAACATGCGCGTTAAGACGTCCGCCGTCGCCGCCGCATCGCAAACTCTGACGACGGCTTCGCCGAGCCGCCCCTTCCGCATCGCGCCTGCATCCTCGAGAATCTGGTCGACTTTCCAAAAATGCTCCGACCACCGCAATCCGCAATGCCTGCGGGAAGGAACCGCGATTTCCGTGCCGTCGGGCAATACCGTGTAAAGCGGCTCATGGTCGTCCGTCAAGCGGCCCGGAATGTCCAGCCACTCTTCCACGCCGTGGATGAACGTGTTCCGCCTTAAGTCTACCCCGACTAATAAGATGGTCGCCTTCCGGTCGAGCAGCTTTCCCCAGGCGGAGCCTCTCGCGCACGGCGTATCGAACCGGTGGTCGTCGCCCGTAAACGTTATGGCGTCCCGCCCTATAGCCGCCACCGAATGCGTAGGATGCAGCGACCGCACCGCGCCGGGCCGCTTCCTGAACAGCTCGGGCAGTATCCCGACGCAGGAGGGGGAACGGTCGACGTCGAACCTCGGATTGTCCGCATTGATGTAGGACCAAGTATGGGTGGGAAACGCCAATAGTCCGTCCTTCATATACTCCTCGAATGCATCGAGCACCGCGTCCGCGCCTCCCTCGACCGGTCCCATGCTCTTCAGCGAAGAGTGAACCAGCAGCGTCCCCTTGCGGTCGATGCCGAATTGCTCCAATTGCTTCATCAAGCTCTCTTTCGTATGGATGCGATTCCCCTCCCTTTCGGTCTTTGCATCCATTGTACTCCATTCCAAAAAAAGAAAACCATCCTGTGCTCAGGATGGTCTCGAATGGATTCGTATGACGTTTATCGAACGAGCTGGCGAGCGATGTTCGCCGGCACGGCCGCTACTTTCTTCAATCCTTCTTCGATGATCGCCGCCGCCTGACCCGGATTCGCGTTATGGCCCTCGATCACGACTTCGTCGATAATCTCCATCCCGAACACGCCGCCGAAGACGTTACGCATATAGTTGACGGACATCTCCATGCCCGCGGCTTCCGGAGTCGAATACACGCCGCCGCGCGCGTTCAACAGCACGACTTTCTTGTGTTTCTGGAGCTGAGCCATCGAGCCGTCCGCATTGTATTTGAATGTAAAGCCTGCGGCATACACGTAGTCGATGAAGGTGTGAAGCACGGCCGGGATCGTTAAGTTCCACAGCGGGAAAGCGAAGACGAGCACGTCCGCCGCCGCGAAAGCGTCCATCGCCTTTTGTTTTGCGGCCATGAGACGTCCTTCCGCTTCCGTTAACGCTCCGTTATTTTGCAATTTGCCGAAGGCGCTGAATAGATCTTGTCCGAGATACGGTAGATCCTCGTTGTACAAATCATATGTGGTAACGTTCAACTCTTTGTTTTCGGCTGCGGATGCGATAAATCTCTCGTACATTTTAGTAGATACGCCGTCCGGACGATTATTCGCTTTTACGACCAATACGTTTGTCATTCTGGTTGTCCTCCACGTTTATATATAATTTCTGACCTCCATATCATAAACTATTTTATAGTAAGTTACAATTAATAACTTGATTTGCTTCCTCCCCTTCTCACAACCGATTTAATCCGTTATCCTCCAACATGGCGGATTTGTCCCCGTACTCTCGGATAATATGTTTTTCCCCCCAAGCGCACAGCGAATCCAGTATGGATTGCAGGCTGCTCCCGTAGTCGCTTAGCTCGTATTCCACTTTCGGAGGGACTTGGTTATAGACGATCCGATTGACGATGCCGTCCTCCTCTAACTCCCTTAACTGCTGCGTTAACATTTTTTGCGTAATCCCGGGCATTAGCCGTTTTAAATCGCTTGTTCGTTTCTTCCCGTGCGTCAGATGACACAGAATGACGCACTTCCATTTGCCGCCGATCACTTCCAGCGTCGCCTCGACGGATATATTGTATTTCTTCTTCGTCGGAGCCTCAGTCGCCATAAGGTTTACCCCCTAGATATATATTTCATAGGCACTTTTAAGTACCTATATCACTAAAAAGTACGTACTATCCAACGTCGCCACTATCCAGCATAATAGCATTCACCGGCCGGACTTACTATACATCGTAGGAGTGGAAACATGACATCGGAAAACAAAGGAAACCTTCCGGCTTTGCTGGCGTTAGCCGTCTGCGCCTTCGCCATTGGAACGACCGAGTTTATTAGCGTAGGGCTGCTTCCCCTCATCGCTGAAGACTTTCATATATCGGTGGCGACCGCCGGGCTCACAGTCACCTTGTACGCGCTGGGCGTAACGTTCGGAGCGCCGGTACTCGCCTCGCTGACCGCCGGCATGCCTCGCAAGACGTTATTGCTCTGGATTATGGTTGTGTTTATTGCGGGAAATCTTCTCGCCGCTACGGCCGACGGGATGCTCGTCCTGCTTCTCGCCCGCATCGTTAGCGCCTTATCGCACGGCGTATTCATGTCGATCGGTTCGACGATCGCGGCCGATCTCGTCCCGGAACGTCGCCGCGCGAGCGCCATCTCGATTATGTTCTCCGGGTTGACCGTCGCGACGGTGACCGGCGTGCCGCTTGGAACTTATATTGGCCAACTCATGGGGTGGCGAACCGCATTTTTCGCGATTGTCGCCATCGGCGTCATCGCGTTGCTGGCGACCGTGGCCTTGGTTTCTTCGAACTTGCCGCAAGCCGCGAAAGTCCCGCTTCGCCGGCAATGGAAGCTCGTCGCGAACGGCCGCTTGCTGCTTGCCTTCGCGATTACGGCTTTGGGGTACGGCGGAACGTTCGTCGTCTTCACCTATTTATCTCCGCTGCTTCGCGACATTACCGGGTTCGGTGAAATGTCCGTCGCTTTAATCCTTCTCGCGTACGGCATCGCCATCGCGATCGGCAATGGGATCGGCGGCAAGGCGGCGAATCGAACCCCCGCTGCGGCTTTGTCCTACATGTTTACGCTGCAGGCGATCGTACTCTTGGCGTTGCTCTTCACCGCTCCGTTCCGAATCGCAGGCTTGGTTACGGTTCTCTTCATGGGGTTATTCGCCTTCATGAACGTCCCCGGTCTTCAAGTGTACGTCGTGATGCTGGCGGAACGGTTCGCGCCCGGAGCGAAGGATGTCGCCTCCGCCCTTAATATTTCCGCGTTTAACGCGGGCATTGCGATAGGCGCTTACTTGGGCGGCATCGTGGCCGATTCTATAGGATTGATTCATACGACATGGATCGGAGCGCTGATGGTTTTCGGGGCGGCGGCGCTCACGATGGGCGCCCGGATGTTAGAACAGAAGGACCAAATTCGGTATGTACTAACGGAGGAATGAACGATGATAAGACATCTGCAAGATACGGTCACGTTGCACAATGGAACTCGGATGCCCGGACTCGGACTTGGGGTATTCAAAGTAGAGGAGGGCGCGGCCTTGGTGCAAGCGGTCCGATCCGCCGTCGTCCACGGATACCGGAGTGTCGACACGGCTTCGATCTACGGGAACGAGCGCGGCGTCGGCGAAGGCATCCGACGAGCTCTGTTAGAGAACGGGCTTCGGAGGGAGAATCTCTTCGTCACGTCCAAGGTGTGGAACGCCGACTTGGGGTACGAGAGCACATTAGCGGCTTATGAAGATAGTTTAGAGAAGCTGGGACTCGACTACCTCGATTTGTATTTGATCCATTGGCCGGTCACAGAGAAATATAAAGAGGCCTGGAGGGCGCTTGAAACGTTGTATCAAGAAGGACGCGTGAAAGCCATTGGGGTCAGCAATTTTCAAATCCATCACCTTGAAGATTTATTAAGCGTCGCCCGGGTCAAGCCGATGGTCAACCAGGTCGAGTTCCACCCGCGCCTTACGCAGAAACCGTTGCTTCGCTTCTCGAAGGAGCAAGGCATTCAACTGGAAGCTTGGTCTCCTCTTATGCAAGGCGAACTGCTTGAGCATCCGACGTTGTCGGAGTTGGCGGCGAAATACGGCAAGTCCGTCGCGCAAATTATATTGCGCTGGGATGTGCAGCACGGCGTGGTGACGATCCCGAAATCGACGAAGGAACATCGCATCGTCGAAAATGCGGCATTGTTCGACTTCGCGCTCAGCGAGGAAGACATGCAGCGAATCGATGGCTTGAATCAAGATCTCCGCGTCGGTCCCGACCCGGACAACTTCGATTTTTGAAGAGATTGTACAAAGGCGCTCCCGTCATTGAACTGTGACCCCATTGGCGGACAGTTTGAAGAAAGCCCTCGGCGGCTAAGCCGCCAAAAGATGACTCCTGTATTCATTGGGGGTCATCTTTTTTAATGACCATTGGTAGCGCCCCGTATTGTA